>JAHEHM010000007.1:0-8202 GCA_024644585.1 Porticoccaceae bacterium
GGGGCCCGCCAGGCGTGGGGAAAACTACCTTAGCCAGAATTATTGCTGATTCTGCTGATGCTCATTTAGAATCTATTTCAGCGGTTTTATCCGGGGTTAAAGAGATAAGGGCGGCCATTGCTACTGCGCAACAACAGCGGGATATTCACAACAGAAAAACCATTCTATTTGTTGATGAGGTTCATCGATTTAATAAGTCCCAGCAGGATGCTTTTTTACCTTTTGTAGAAGATGGTACTCTTATTTTTGTGGGTGCTACCACTGAAAACCCTTCATTTGAACTGAATAATGCACTGCTATCACGCTGTAGAGTCTATGTTTTAAAGTCTCTGGGTATAGATGATATTAAAGGCATTATGAATACCGCTTTACCGGCATTAAATACAACTACTAATACCGAGCTAGGTATGGACCCTAAGGCGTTGGATCTTTTGGCTAATGCGGCCGATGGTGATGCGCGCCGCGCGCTTAATTTATTAGAGATTGCCTCAGACCTTGTTTCAGATAATAACCCCATTATTAATATTGAAATCGTCCAACAAATTCTCGTCGGTGATATGCGGCGCTTCGATAACAAGGGTGAATATTTTTATGATCAGATTTCAGCCCTGCATAAATCGGTTCGCGGCAGTGACCCCGATGCGTCCCTTTATTGGTTATGTCGCATGTTAGATGGCGGCTGTGACCCACTTTATATAGCCCGACGTCTGGTTAGAATCGCCAGTGAGGATATTGGCAATGCAGATCCAAGAGCATTGGAAATCACCCTTAATGCCAGTCAGTCACAGGAACGTTTAGGCAGCCCTGAGGGTGAGCTTGCTTTAGCGCAGGCAACGCTTTACCTAGCAGTAGCTGCCAAAAGTAACGCAGTTTATAACGCCTATAAAGCGGCTATGGCAGACGTAAAATCACTGCCTAGTTATGAGGTGCCCATGCATTTAAGAAACGCTCCCACCAAACTTATGAAAGATTTGGATTATGGTAAAGATTATCGCTATGCACATAATGAAGAGGGTGCCTATGCCCCTGGTGAAAAATACTTACCTGAAGCAATTGAAGATAAACAATATTATTTTCCCACAGAGCGTGGACTTGAAGGTAAAATAGCAGAAAAAATGGCTTATCTTCGATCCCTTGATCAACAAAAAAAGGAAAACTGACCCATGCATTGGTTATCTATAGCTATAGGCGGCGCCATGGGAGCTATGGGGCGTTACTGGGTAAGCAGCTGTTTACTTCCCATAAGTTCTTATAAATTCCCCTATGCCACGTTTTCTGTGAATGTTATTGGTAGCCTGTTAATGGGTATCCTGTACGTATTAATTGTTGAACGGGGTGGTTTACCGGAACAGGCACGGCATCTACTAATGGTAGGTTTTTTGGGGGCCTTTACAACATTTTCAACATTCTCGCTTGATGCTATCAGTCTGTGGCAAAATGGCGGGCAAACAATGGCATTAATCTACGTTTTTTCTACTGTATTTTCATGCCTATTGGCTATAATTGTTGCCATTTGGCTAACTCGACTGCTTTAAGGAACCTATCATGCTCGACCCGAAACTATTGCGTTCGGAACTTAACACCATTGCCCAAAGCCTAAAAGTTAAAGGCTTTGAGCTTAACTGTGACGAATTTTTATCCCTTGAAGCACAGCGTAAAGAACTGCAGCTAGAAGCTGAGGCCATTCAGCAAGAGCGCAATGCCTATGCTAAAAGTATGGGTAAATTGATTGGTCAGGCAAAGGCTAATGGTGAAGATATAGAGCCTTTAAAGGCTCGCGGTGAAGCACTTAAAAAAGACAGTGCAGATGCAGATGCCGCCTTAGCCCTAGTGCAAGGGCAATTGGACGCGTTGTTACAGGGTATTCCTAATATCCCCGATTCATCAGTACCTGAGGGGCAGGACGAGGAAGATAACATAGAAGTCAGACGCTGGGGCACACCTAAAAGTTTTGATTTTGAGGTCAAAGATCATGTTGATCTTGGCGCCAATCTGGGTGGTCTAGACTTTGATACAGCCGCTAAGATTACCGGCTCAAGATTTGCCAAAATGAGTGGCAGTATTGCACGGCTTCATCGAGCTTTAACGCAGTTTATGCTGAATATTCATATTGAAGAGCATGGCTATGAAGAAGTTTACGTCCCTTATATAGTTAATGCAGATTCATTGTTTGGAACGGGTCAATTACCTAAGTTTGAAGAAGATTTATTTAAACTAGATGATGAGCGTAATTATTACCTGATTCCCACCGCAGAGGTTCCGGTTACTAATATCCACCGCAATGATATTGTTGATAGCTTACCGATCAAATATGTCTCACATACGCCATGCTTCAGAAGCGAGGCGGGCAGTAGTGGTCGTGATACTCGAGGCATGATTCGCCAGCATCAATTCGAAAAAGTGGAGATGGTGCAATTTGTTCACCCCAGTGAATCAACTCAGGCTCATGAAGACCTAACAGCTCAGGCTGAGTCTCTGCTACAAAAATTAAACTTACCCTACAGAACCGTAGTGCTCTGTGGCGGCGATCTAGGTTTCTCTGCCGCTAAAACTTTCGATATCGAAGTTTGGTTGCCCTCACAGGATACCTATCGTGAGATTTCTTCTTGCAGTAACTTTACCGATTTTCAAGCGCGACGTATGAAAGCACGCTTTAGAAACGCCGAGGGTAAAACTGAATTCCTTCATACCCTTAATGGCTCAGGTCTTGCCGTTGGACGAACATTAATTGCAGTGCTAGAAAACTACCAGCAAGCCGATGGATCAATCGCTATCCCAGAGGTTTTACAGCCCCTCATGGGTGGTTTGACTCAGATTAGCTAATGGACTTTTTGCCGCTATTTCATAATTTAAAATGCCGTCGCGTTATTGTAATTGGTGGCGGTGAAATCGCTCTTCGTAAAGTGCGCTTAGTGGCTGAGGCGGACGCCTTCATTACCATAGTGGCTAAAGAAATCTGTGCCGATCTAATCGAGATGCATGATACCAATGCTAAAAAGGATATTCATAATCTTGAATTAATTACCGCGCCATATGAACAACAGCATATCCAGAATATCCCCGATGCTGTATTAGTAATTGCCGCGACCAATGATCCTGAGCTTAATCGTGAAGTATCTAAGCACGCTCAGCAAGCGCATATGTTATCCAATGTGGTTGATGACCCTGGCTATTCAACGGTTATTTTCCCCTCAATTGTTGATCGATCACCGATCCAAATCGCTATTTCAAGTGGCGGTGATGCTCCGGTGCTTGTGCGTTTGATTCGCACCCAGCTCGAAAGTCTGTTTCCTGCTGGCATGAGTAAATTAGCGGCATTAGCGGGCAGCTTTAGAGAAAAAGTTAAGGCTAAATTCTCTAACGGTGCCGATCGCAAAGCATTCTGGGAAGAAGTCTTTGGTGGCCCCATTGCAGAACAGGCCTATAGTAATAATTTGGATGAGGCCGAACGCCTGCTGGTAGAAAAGCTAGAAACCACCGAGAAATTTAAAACCGGTGAAGTCTATCTTATTGGCGGTGGCCCCGGGGACCCCGATCTACTGACCTTTAAAGCTATTCGTTTAATGCAACAGGCGGATATCGTACTTTACGATCGTTTGGTGTCTAAACCCGTACTAAATTTAGTACGCCGAGATGCCACCAGAATTTATGTGGGTAAAACTGCCGGTGATCATCCGGTAACCCAAGAAAATATCAATCAAAAAATGGTCGATTATGCCCTTGAAGGTAATCGTGTGGTGCGCCTTAAGGGTGGCGATCCATTTATCTTTGGGCGCGGCGGTGAAGAACTAGAAACCTTAGCCGAGCAGGGCATTCCTTTTCAGGTTGTTCCCGGGATTACTGCTGCATCGGGCTGTGCGAGCTATGCCGGTATTCCTCTAACCCATCGCGATCATGCGCAATCTGTTCGATTTATTGCCGGTCATCATCGTTCGGGTAAGTTAGAGCTTAACTGGCAAGAACTGGTTCAGCCCAATCAAACCCTAGTATTTTATATGGGTCTAAATGGGCTAGAAACGATTTGCCAGCAACTTCAAGAACATGGGCTCGCCACACAAACCCCTATCGCATTGATTGAGAAGGGCACCTCTGATAAACAGCGAGTATTTACCGGTAATTTGCACACATTACCGACAATAGTCCGCGAAGCAGAGGCTAAGGCGCCGACGTTAATTATTGTGGGTACAGTGGTTAGCCTGCACAACAAGTTAGACTGGTTTAATCTGGGTTCAGATAAATAACATGAGAAAAGAATACGACTTTGACCTTTTTGTTATTGGCGCTGGCTCTGGTGGGGTAAGAGCCGGACGAATGGCAGCGGCAAAAGGTAAGAAAGTCGCTATCGCCGAGGTATCAGCCCTCGGTGGTACCTGTGTAAACGTCGGCTGTGTTCCCAAAAAACTGTTTGTTTATGCCTCGCAGTTTCCTGAACTATTTCATGCCAGTCAGGGCTATGGTTGGAACATTCAGCAATCCCAGAGCTTTAACTGGGAAACCCTTAGAGACAACAAAACCCGAGAAATTACGCGTCTTAACGGTATCTACCAGAACCTTCTAAGTAATAGTGGCGCGCAGATTATTAAGGGTAGAGCGTCCCTAGAGGGCCCACAGCAGGTCTCTATAAACGGCGAATCCTATAGTGCCGAAAATATCCTCATAGCCACTGGTGGCTGGCCCTATATTCCAGAGTTTGAGGGTAGTGAACTGGCTATAAGCTCTAATGAAATGTTCACACTTGAACAGTTACCTGAAAAAGCAGTGGTGGTGGGTGGCGGCTATATCGCGGTTGAATTTGCCGGAATTCTTAATGGATTAGGTGTTAAGACTGATCTCATTTATCGGGGTGATCGGTTATTGAAGACCTTTGATCCACAGTGTTCTGAAAAAGTCACCGAGGGCATGATCGCCAAAGGGGTAAATGTCCATCTTAATACTGAAGTGCGCTCAATTAGTGGAAAGGAAAACAAACTCAGCGTTCATTTAAATAACGGCCAATCCCTTGAGGCTGGTATTGCACTCTATGCTACCGGACGCACAGCTAATACCCAGGGTTTAGGGCTTGAGAATACTGCAATCAAAACCCAGTCCAATGGTACCATTATTGTCGATGACTATTTTAAAACCGCAGAAACTAATATCTATGCCTTAGGTGATGTGATTGATCGTGTACAGCTGACTCCTGTAGCCATACAGGAATCAATGCTGCTTTTAGAACAGCTGTATGGTGAGAATAAGCCGCGAATGGATTATGACAACATTCCAACCGCAGTGTTTAGTCAACCAGAACTGGCTACTGTAGGTCTTACCGAACAGCAGGCTAGGGACAAATATAGCAATATAAAGGTCTATGAATCTGACTTTAGGCCGATGTTTGAAACCTTAGGCCAAGGAGAAGGGCGGGTTTATATTAAATTAATAGTCGATAGTGCCACTGACAGGGTTGTTGGTTGTCATATGGTAGGTGAACATGCCGCAGAAATAATTCAGGGTATAGCCATTGCCATCAAAGCAGGAGCCACGAAAGCTGATTTTGACCAAACCATGGGTATTCATCCCACAGTGGCTGAAGAGCTTGTTACACTCAAGTAACTGAGCTAAAAATCGCTCTTGGCGCGCTCTAGAAGCGAATATTGTAGATATTTGATATCTGATAAGGTTTTATCGCTCTTCGGATCAGCATCCACATAGACAAGCAACATTCCCTGCAATAGCTGCCAATATACCGAAGATAGGCGCTCTGATTCGCTAGTTGAATCACAAATATTCAGATCTATAAAAATCCCAGCCAAAGACTTATTTAACCGCTGTTTAAACTCAACTTTAAGTGAATTGAGTTCAGGTAGGGTATTGATGGCGTTTATCAGCGGAAGGAGAGGGCTGTGCTTGATAAATAAACTCTCAAATACTCCAGTGATTAAAACCACAAAATCCTTAATAGCCATATGGCTTAAATCTTTTTGACCTATATCTTCAAGGCCGTCTAGAACTGTTTCAATCCAGTTTTCAGCCAATGAATACAGAATGGCATGTTTGTTAGGGAAGTAATGATAAAGCGTACCTACAGAGATACTGACGGCCTCAGCTACACGAATAGTGGTTAACTCATCAACGCCTACAGTTTCTAGAAGCTCAGAGGTCGCCTTTAAAATCTTATCACGCTGTCTGTGCGCTCTCTGCTGCACTGGAATATTTCTGGGTGATAGTTTTTTACTCATATTCGATTCTCTAGATTATCTTAAACCGTTGCAATGACTGACATCCTAGCACCTATTCGAATTAATATTCAATATTATTTGAGTTTTTATTCGAAAATATACCTGCGCCTTTATTGCAGCGCTTTTAACGGAGTTCTGGCTCTAATAAGGCATTAAAATACCCATGAAGTATCTGTAATTAGCATATAACTGGGACTAATTGACCAATAACCAACAGAATAATTGACTTGAAACCACTCAATACAGTGGATAAATGAGAGCAATAAAAAGGGATATAATATGAATATCAGGCGCTAAATGCGGCCATAGAAGGGGCTGTTAAAACTTAAAGTAAATTCTAGATTAATCTTATAAGATCCTATTAAACATCTCTATCTTTACCACTTCTAGCGCGCTCTTTCATATCAGATTGGATGTAAACCTGATCGGTAGTACCCATGCTGGCGTGACCTAAATCATCGGCCATATGCTTTAAAGGGCGAGTGGCAATATCTTGAGAAGCGCCAGTGTGACGCAACCAATGAGTGGTGGCTTCTCGCAACGCCCTGGCTTCATCAGCAAAGCCTTCAGCTAACATCTTATCAAAGGCCATATCAAAGGCTTCTTGCACAATCCGCCTTAATTGGCGTGAAGTCATCCCGCCAGAGCCACGGTTTTTTGATACTAGCGCGGCATTGGTATTAAAGTTACTGCTGGTCTCTGATCTATAATTCTTATAGCGTTTTATATAGGGAAAAAGGGCACTTGGAACCGAGATATCCCGCAACTTATTACCCTTGCCCAGTACCTTAAGCCAGTGGTTACCGTCAGAATCCTCCCAGAAATGCTGCCATACTGGCTGCCAATTTGAGCGGTCTGAAAGCTCCGAGATACGCATATACAGGCTTTTTAACAAGGAAACTACAAACAGCATACGTTCATAGCTGGAATCAGTATTAGCCGCGCTTTCAGCACAGCCAAGCACATAGTCCCACTGAAGATCCGATAACCTTTTAATAGATTTCTGGGTGGCGCCTTTAATTAAATAGGGCGATTGCTTGCGAATAGCAGGAATAGGGTTGCCAAAGGCATAACCCTCATCCGCTAGGTAGTCATAAAAGCAGGAAATAGCCGAGAAACAGATCTTCATCGCCTCACCAGACAGCTTATGCCCGCTTTTATCCGGATTCACATCTAAACCCCCTGCTAAGGCTTTTTTGCGGTCTTGCTTGCTGATTTTCGCGGCAAATGGCCGCCAATTTTCATTTTGAAGCCACTCTCCGCCGATTTGCTTAAAGCGATCCTGTACTGAATCAGCAACCCAGCTTGCCGGTGGATTATGCACAAAATCAAAGAATGTCTCGAGTTCAGGTCGCTTTAACTGAATGATGGTTTTATCGCTAATAGTCCAAGACCATAACAACAGTCGCTCAACCTCATTGCGGTAGCTGCGATAGGTAGCTTCACTTTTACGGCTATAACTTTTAAGAAACGCCTGGCTCTGGGTAAAGTCCTGCATAATATCTGGATTGGTTTTACATAGGGTCTCTATGAATAATTTTGAATCGGGATATTCATTGAGCATAGCCACACCCATTGGAAGGCGCACAAAGCTTTTGTGTGCATCGAATAATGGTGTCGCTTTAAACTGAGACATGGGTTACTCACAAATCATTAAACTTAGTTAAAATGTACAATGTAGCTTATAGGTACTGTATCAAGCCTAATCTCTATTGTCTAGCTATGTCCACTAATTGAGATTAGAGGAAGTAATAAGTGACCATAATACAACCCTACCTAGCGCAGCATATCTTGCATTGAGATTGCTTAACAAAAGTGTGAAAAAAAATTAGTTCTAACTAAGCTATAAAAAGCACAGTTATTACGTATAATTAATTTATAGGTATTTTTATTCAAGGGCATCATGCAGCGCATCATTTATCTAATAGTTCTCTCTGTCGTTACCGCTACGGTAGCATTCTCTAATTCTAGCCAAAAAGAAATATTA
>JAHEHM010000007.1:8302-28125 GCA_024644585.1 Porticoccaceae bacterium
CTTGAGGGTATTGGCGCACAGCTTACTACTGAGGATGAATATACCGAAGTGGTTGACGTGATTACAGGTGGGCCTGCAGATGTCCAAGGGATTCTTAAACCAAAAGATAAGATTGTCGGTGTGGGTCAGGGAAAAGAAGATATAGTCGACGTGATTGGCTGGCGTATCGATGATGTGGTTGACCTTATACGCGGCGAAAAAGGCACAGTGGTGCGTTTAGAAATCATATCTGGCTCAAGTAGCAATAAAATTATATCCATAGTCAGAGATACGGTTAAACTCGAGGAAAAGTCTGCTCAAAGTGAAATCATCACTATCCAAAATCAGGGGCGGAACTTTAAAATTGGTGTCATTGAAATCCCCACCTTTTATATGGATTTTGAAGCCTACAGAAAACGCGATCCAGACTATAGAAGCACCTCTCGTGATGTTCGCAAATTACTCAAAGAACTCAAACAACAGTCGGTAGACGGTGTAGTATTGGATTTAAGAAATAACGGTGGCGGCTCGCTGTATGAAGCCACTGCGTTAACCGATCTATTTATAGACTATGGTCCAGTGGTTCAGATTCGCGATGCCGATCAAAAAATCCATCGCAATCAACGCGCCAAACGCCCTGCCTACTATGATGGCCCGATGATTGTGATGATTAACCGTCTTAGCGCCTCAGCCTCAGAGATTTTCGCAGGTGCCATGCAAGACTATGGGCGCGCACTGATCGTCGGCAGTCAAAGCTACGGCAAGGGTACAGTTCAAACTATGTCTGAACTCAGTAGCGGGCTGTTAAAATACACGGTGTCTAAATTTTATCGTGTCTCTGGTGACAGCACTCAGCATCGCGGAATTCTACCCGATATTGCCTTGCCGGCAATGTTTGATACCGAAGAAATAGGCGAAAGCCATTTAGAAACTGCCCTGCCCTGGGATCAAATTCATTCAGTTCCCCATAAGCAATCGACAGCGCTCAATCAATTGATTAGACCATTAACCGCCGCACATAAGCTGCGAGCCTATAAAGAACATAACTTTGCTAGCCTTGCCGAGCAGGTAGAACTTAATAAGCAATGGGATAAGCAAGATAAGCTAACAGTAAATCTTGAGGATCGTCGCACCCGTGATAACCAGCTTAACCAGTCGCTTCTGGCTATAGAAAATACCCGACGCAAGGCCGCAAAGATAGAGCCTTATGAGGATATGCAAGCCTGGGAAGCGGCACAGGAGGCTGAAGATGAGTTAGATAAGGATGATAAGCCTGAAAAACCCATCGCTGAGTCTGATCCATACCTCAATGAAACCGGTTTTATACTCAGTGATCAGATACTATTTATTAGTTTAGACAAGCTAACAGCACAACAATAATTCATATTAATAAAAAATAAGACTTACCAAAATGACCTCAAAAGTAAAAATAATATCGTTTAATGTCAATGGCTTAAGATCTAGATTAGATCAACTTTCTGAGGTTATTAATTATCATCAACCTGATATTATTGGCCTCCAGGAAACCAAAGTTTCCAATGAAGAATTCCCCTTCGACGCAATAAAAGCCCTAGGCTATGAAGCGCATATTCATGGCCAAAAAGGTCATTATGGGGTCGCTTTCTTAACCAAAATACCTCCTTTGAAGATTCAATGTGGATTTCCTACTGATGACTCTGAAAGCCAAAAACGCATGATTCATGGAGTATTTGAGGTTAATGGTAAGCAGTTTCATGTGATTGACTGCTACTTTCCCCAAGGTGAAGGTCGTGCACACCCTACAAAATTTCCCGCTAAGCAAAAATTTTATACAGACCTTCTCAAGTATCTTAAGGATAATTTCACAGATAAGGACGCTGTAATTGTTATGGGCGACATGAATGTTGCTCTGCATGATATTGATATAGGCATTAAACCTGAAAACGCTAAACGCTGGATTAAAACCGGTAAAAGTGCTTTTCTCCCAGAGGAGCGCGAATGGCTTCAGTCACTGTTGGACTGGGGCTTAGTGGACAGCTACAGGGCCGATAACCCTGAAGACAATACCTACAGTTGGTTTGACTATCGAAGTCGGGGTTTTGAGCAGGAACCTAAGCGCGGACTACGCATTGATTATGTGCTAGCCTCATCGGCAGCTATGGCAATACAAACTAACAGCGGTATTGATCTGGAGGCCAGAGGGCACACAAAACCCTCTGACCACTGCCCTATTTGGATTGATATTGAATTATAGGGATTAGAGCTTAGATTCTAATTCAGGCAAGGCAGTGAATAAATCAGCTACCAACCCATAGTCAGCCACAGAAAAGATCGGCGCCTCTTCATCTTTATTGATCGCCACAATCACCTTACTTTCTTTCATGCCGGCGAGATGCTGAATAGCCCCAGAGATACCCACAGCAATGTATAAATCAGGGGCGACGATCTTACCGGTCTGACCCACCTGCATATCATTGGGAACAAACTCTGCATCCACCGCCGCTCGTGAAGCGCCAACAGCGGCACCTAACTTGTCAGCTATACGATAAAGCAGATCAAAATTATCTCCACTGGCCATACCCCGCCCACCTGAAACAACAATATTGGCCGCAGTTAACTCGGGACGATCTGATTCAGCTAGCTGTTCACTGGCAAAAGAAGAAATACCCATATCCTTTACAGAATCAAGGGTTTCGACAGCCGCTGAGCCTCCAGCAACCTCGACAGCGTCAAAGGCTGTTGCGCGCACAGTTATCACCTTAACTGCATCATTGGACTGTACAGTTGCTATCAGGTTACCCGCGTAAATAGGCCGCTTAAAGGTATTCTCTGAGATAACCGCACTAATATCGGAAATAGCCTGAACATCTAATAATGCAGCAACTCTTGGCATTATATTTTTAGCCGTAGTAGTTGCCGCCGCTAGTATATGGGTGTATCCCGATGCATTATCAGCAATAAGTGGAGCTATGTTTTCCGCCAAAAAATGCTCGCAGGCCGAGCTATCGGCGGCTATCACCTTGGTAATGCAGGCAATCTGTGAAGCTTGATCAATGACCGCCTGACAGTCACTGCCGGCAACCATAAGGTCAATATCTCCACCCAATTCTACAGCTGCCGCTAGTGCGCTCAATGTCGCTGGATTAAGTTGCTGATTATTATGTTCTGCAATCACTAGAATACTCATGAAATCACCTTAGCTTCGTTTTTAAGCTTATCGACCAGTTGCGCTACGTCATTAACCTTTATACCAGCTTGGCGCTGAGCAGGTAACTCCACCCCTAACAGCTGTGTTCTTGGACTCACATCAACCCCCAACTCTTGAGTAGTGTGCGTGGCCAGCGGTTTTTGCTTAGCTTTCATAATATTAGGCAGTGAAGCATAACGTGGCTCATTGAGACGTAGGTCGGTCGTAATCACTGCAGGAAGTTTTAAATTAAGGGTTTGTAAACCGCCATCAATCTCTCGAGTAACAGCAATAATCCCCTCTTCTACAATCACCTCTGATGCAAAGGTACCCTGGGCACAGCCCAACATACTGGCAAGCATCTGACCTGTTTGATTGTTATCGCCATCAATTGCCTGCTTACCCATCAATACAATATCCGGCTGTTCTTGGTCATAAACCGCCTTAAGGCATTTAGCTACAGCTAGAGGCTCTACAGACTGATCGGTTTCTACAAGAATTGCTCGATCCGCACCTAACGCGAGACAGGTGCGTAACTGCTCCTGAGACTGGGCTGTACCAATGGTCACGGCAATGATCTCGGTGGCAACACCCTTTTCTTTTAATCGTACCGCCTCTTCTACAGCTATCTCACAAAAGGGGTTGACTGACATTTTGACATTGGCTAACTCAACATCAGAGCTATCTGAGTTGGGTCTAACTTTGACGTTGTAATCAACAACACGTTTTACTGCGACAAGTATTTTCATAAATAATCCATTTTATAAGAGACTTTAGCCCCCGTTTATTTATAACTTAGTTTGCCCAAGCTTTGTATATAAATCAAACAGCTAGCCCTGTCATTGCGACCCAGCAGTCACATTAATAGGGCTCTAGGGGTGGAATTGTTTCGTACTTAACTGCATGGTGGATAATAGAAATGAAACCCATTAATATGATTTTAAAACACATCTAAGGAGCGTTATTTTGAGTCGAGAATCCATGGCGTATGATGTAGTTATTGTTGGTGCCGGTCCGGCGGGACTCGCCGCTGCCTGTAAAATCAAACAAACCAACCCTGCTTACTCAGTCTGTGTTCTTGAAAAAGGCTCTGAAGTCGGTGCGCATATTCTTTCTGGCGCTGTTTTTGAACCCACTGCGCTCAATGAGCTATTCCCTGATTGGCAATCCATGTCAGCACCCCTGAATACACCAGTCACTGACGACCATATTCTATTACTTCAGGAACAGAAACAGATTAAAGTGCCGGGACTATTTGCCCCAAAAACCATGAAGAATCATGGTAATTATATTATTAGTCTGGGTAATTTTTGCCGATGGCTGGCAACCCAGGCCGAGAACTTGGGTGTAGAAATATTCCCCGGCTTTTCTGCCGCTGAAATTTTATACGATGAAAATGATCAAGTAATGGGCATAGCTACTGGTGACATGGGACTGGATAAGGCCGGCGAAAAGAAAGATAGCTATATGCAAGGTATGGAGTTACATGCCAAATTCACATTATTCGCCGAGGGCTGTCGCGGACATCTTGGCAAACAATTAATCAATAAATATCAGCTAGATAAAGATAAAGACCCACAACATTATGGTTTGGGCATAAAAGAATTATGGAAAATACCCGCCGAGCAGCACCAGCCTGGTCTTGTGGTGCACTCTGCCGGTTGGCCACTGAGTGAAAGCGATACTTTGGGTGGCGGTTTTTTATACCATTTAGAAGACAATCAGGTGGCTGTAGGGCTAATTACCAATCTTTCCTATAGTAACCCTCACCTTAGCCCCTACGATGAATTTCAACGCTATAAGCAACATCCTAGTATTAAGCAGTACTTACAAGGCGGTGAACGTATAACCTATGGTGCCCGCGCAATTACCAAAGGTGGTTTGCAATCACAGCCAAAGATGTCATTCCCCGGTGGTTTACTAATTGGTGACGATGCTGGCACGCTTAACTTTGCCAAAATCAAAGGCAGTCATACTGCCATGAAGTCGGGCATGGTTGCCGCGGAAACTGTCTGCACTGCACTCGACCAATCACAACATAATAGCGATTTAATCGCCTATGCGAGTAACTATAAGGCATCTTGGGCCTATAAAGAGCTTCATCAACAACGTAACTTTGGTCCAGCTCAGCATAAGTTTGGTTATTTGCTAGGTTCAGCCTATGCCTTTGTTGATATCAATATTTTTAACGGGCTACTGCCTTGGACCTTAAAGGACCCTATTGCAGATCATGCAACTCTAAAAAAAATCAGTGAGTGCAAGCCTATCAGCTACCCAAAATATGATGGGGTTCTTAGTTTTGACAAGCCTTCTTCGGTTTTTCTATCGAATACTAATCATGAAGAAGAACAGCCCTGTCATCTTATATTGAAAGATCCTCAGCTACCCATCAATGAAAATCTTGCTCTGTACAACGAGGCCGCCCAACGCTACTGCCCTGCTGGCGTATATGAGGTAGTAAAAGATTCTGAGTCGGGCTCTAAGTTTCAAATCAACGCTCAGAACTGCGTACACTGCAAAACCTGTGATATAAAAGAACCCAGTCAAAATATTAACTGGGTTTCACCAGAAGGCGGTGGCGGCCCTAATTACCCAAATATGTAAGATGTATTTAGTCTGAGTATAAACCCAGTGAAAATTCACAGCCCATGCTTTCAATTAGCTGTTCTTTTTGCCCATCTTGATGGGTTCGACCAATGCTCCAATCCACTAATTGATAAAAGGTTGAACGGCTAATTAGCGCGCTGATGTTGTCACGCACCAGCAACAGAGGATAGGTTTGCTTATTAGCAACGTCTTGTTTCATCTGTAGCGGATTATCTCGACCTATTAAAATACTCTCACCAGTAAGGGTTTGACAAACAATCGCCTGATGCCCCTGTCTAATTTCTAGGCTGGCTGAAACTACAAACAGCGGCGCCACATCCACCTGAATTCGCCATTTTTCGTTGGGGGTAACTAAGAAATAATCCGACCCCTCTAACTTTAAAAGTTTAGAAAAAAGAGTAATGATTGAGGCGCGCTTTATTTCCACAGAATCATGAAACCAGCGACCCTCTCGAACGATTCGAATGGCTATATCACCTGATAGCTCAGGGTGCCATTGATGTATTGGAGGTAGTGTATCTGAGTATTTTTTTGATTCAGACAGAAGATCAGAAAATAACTTATCGACCATTAGGTCCATAATTTATAGCTACTTATCTTTCTTGGATTTTGGGTCATCAGGATGATACTGACCTCTATTACCCATGGTAACGCCAATGTTAGTAATAAATTCCATAAGTTGCTCAGTATCTGTGCGATCGTTCCATGTTTTGTTAAAACACAGCTCAACAGCGCCCTGTGCCAGAGCCCAACAGGCGAGATAATGGAAATAGGCTGGAACGTCCTCTAAAACCCCACGATCGATTAGCTTGGTAATCAGTCCTGAAAGGGCATTTTCATTGGATCGTCTTAGCTTATGTAGCTTCTCTACCTGGTCAGCCACATCACCAGACTCAAGCAAACGATCCTCAAGCTGTTGAATTAAGCGATCTAGTTTTGGGTTTTCGAGTCTAGCTTCAAAATAAGACTTGGCCGCCGCACCAGAATCACCCTCTTCCGCCCGCTTTATGCCTTTGGTCAAGCTTTGAGTGATATTGCGCTCATAATCTAAAATGATTCGTATAAGAATCTCGTTTTTGGTTAGAAAATGTTTGTATACCGTGCCCTTACCAATCGCTGCACGAAGGGCAATTTTAGACACAGTAATTCGATCAATACTTTCTTCCAGAAATAATTCAACAGCGGCATCAATAATACGCTGCTCACGAGCAAGAAATAATTTCTTCTTTTCTCGTATACGATCAGCACTGGCATTATTATTTTGCATCAAATTATCGACTCAAAAACTAGAGACTGAGGTCTCGGTTGCTAGCACGAATAAATTCACGCTTTAAATCATCAAAGGTTTGTACAGCTGGAAACTGGGGAAATTCATTGATGACATTGTCTGGGGCATGAAACAAAATACCAGCATCAGCTTCAGCAAGCATGGTGGTGTCGTTATAGGAATCACCTGCAGCAATGGTTCGGTAATACATGCTCTTAAAGCCAACAATCGCCTGACGTTTAGGGTTAGCTTGGCGAAGTTTGTAATCCACCACATTGCCATTGGCATCAGTTTCTAGTTTATGACAGAGCAATGTAGGATATCCCAACTGCTTCATTAAAGGGCTAGCAAATTCATAGAAGGTATCGGACAAAATAACCACCTGAAATCGCTCGCGCAACCAGTCTACAAAATCTGCCGCGCCTTCTAAGGGGGAAAGTGTGGCGATCACTTCTTGAATCTCATTTAAGCCCAGACCATGTTGTTTGAGAAGATCTAAACGATATTGCATTAGCACATCGTAATCTGGCTCATCTCTGGTGGTCTTTTTAAGTTCCTCAATACCGGTTTTTTCTGCAAACGCAATCCATATTTCAGGAACCAATACACCTTCCAAATCTAAACAAGCAATTTCCACAATAACTCCTCAAAACAATCTATGAGCACTCTACTCAAAATATGATATACCTGCAATTAGCTGATGCAGGTAAGTTTAATAATTTACCGACAATTCAATCTACAGATGTTGTACCGATTAATGTTGGTTTTTGATACAATAGCAAACTTGCAATATTCGTCTTCGGAACAGTTTCCGAATTTAATAATTCAGTTAATTAAAGCCTACAATAACTATGAATGATTCAATTAATATTACAGATATAGAAAGCGAACTCGCCTCAAAAGCACCTCAGCAGATACTACGCCATGCATTAGAAAACCACAATAATATTGCGATTTCTTTTAGTGGTGCCGAGGATGTGGTGCTAATTGATATGGCCCATAAAATACGCTCTGATATTAAGGTGTTTTCTCTTGATACAGGCCGACTGCATGCGGAAACCTATCAATTTATTGAAAGAGTAAGAGATCATTACAATATCGATATCGACATTGTAATGCCAGAAAATGCTGCAGTTGAAGCATTGGTTAAAGAAAAAGGCTTATTTAGCTTTTACAAAGATGATCACAAAGAATGCTGTGGTATTCGTAAAATCTCGCCTCTACGTCGTCATTTACATACATTGGATGCTTGGATTACTGGTCAACGAAAAGATCAAAGCCCAGGTACGAGAGCCAATGTACCGGTTATACAGGATGATCAATTTTTTGCTAAAGAAGGCGCGACTTTAACTAAATACAACCCGTTATCGGATTGGTCGTCGCAGCAGGTATGGGATTACATACGTGCTTTCGAAGTACCTTATAACGAACTCCATGAACGTGGCTTCGTCAGCATCGGTTGTGAGCCCTGCACACGCCCTACTGGCCCTGGACAACACGAACGTGAAGGTCGCTGGTGGTGGGAAGAAGCTACCAAGAAAGAATGTGGACTACACGCGGTTAATCTAGAATCTAAATAGCTGCAAATATCTCTTTTATAGCCTATCAGCGAGAAACTGCTAGGCTATAAAACAGGTAAATTAAGGGTTGAAAAGAACGTCTCTCGCTCTTCTCTATTAGGCATAGCCATGACCCGATCAATAACATCGCGGTTTAGATGGGGCGCAAACGCGGTGATAAAATCGTACATATAACCCCTTAGATAGGTGCCCTTTCTAAAACCAATACTGGTTACACTGCTATCAAATAAATGACCAGCTTCGATAGCCACTAAATCGTTATCAACCTCCTCATCAAACGCCATATGCGCCACAATACCAATCCCTAGGCCAAGCCTGACATAGGTCTTAATCACATCGGCATCGGTGGCTGTGAACACAACGTTGGCAGATAAGTCTTGATCAGCGAATGCCTCATCAAGTTTTGAGCGCCCAGTAAAGCCAAACACATAGGTAACAATAGAATACTCAGCAACATCAGCTAATGTAACTGTATCCAGTTTAGCTAAGGGGTGTTCTTTTGGCACTAAGATACAACGATTCCAACGATAGCAAGGCATCATGATCAAATCTGAAAAAAGCTCTAATGCTTCGGTGGCAATAGCAAAATCTACAGCACCCTCTGCAGCTTTTTCTGAAATTTGCACCGGTGTTCCCTGATGCATATGTAAGCTGACCTTTGGATATTTATGAATAAAATCCTCAATAACTTTTGGCAGTGCATAGCGAGCTTGGGTATGAGTTGTGGCTATATCAAGACTTCCGGAAGTTGGGCTATTGTGCTCTTGAGTAAGCTGCTTAATGCCGTCAACCTCACGCAGAATATTGCCTGCAACCGCCAGAATCTCCTGACCTATAGGTGTTACTTTGGTAAGATGCTTGCCACTTCGCGTGAAAATCTCTACGCCTAACTCGTCCTCAAGCAATCGTATTTGCTTGCTTATACCCGGTTGTGATGTATATAGACTGGCAGCAGTGGCTGAGACATTGAGGTTATGGTTGGCCACTTCCCATATATAACGAAGCTGTTGTAATTTCATGAAAATACTCCAAATATCAAGCTAAGCAAGAGGTTTATATTCAATTTAGCTATAAAACTATATAATTTTATTCTTTCTGTGAATAGATGCCAATTGTTAAAGTACCCAGCATCTTAAATGAGCCATTTTTTTATGATTGAATTTATCTACTTTGTTGGTGCTGGGGCACTGGTCGGTCTTGCTGTCGGGCTTACAGGTGTGGGGGGCGGATCGTTAATGACGCCCTTCTTAATCCTATTTGGATTCCCTTACCATGTGGCGATAGGCACCGATCTGCTATATGCCGCCATAACCAAAGCCGGCGGCATGGTGACTCATGCACGCCAGAAAACTATTGAATGGCGCATTATGGGCCTACTTGCCCTTGGCAGTATTCCCGCATCCTTACTGACAACCCATTTTTTAAGCCGTGTATTTACAGACTCCTCTGGCTATCAATCGATTCTGACCCACAGTCTCGGGATTATGTTAGTACTCACCTCTATAGTTATTATTTTCCGCGGGCGTTTGAAGCATAGAGAAACCCCAGCCGTCGAAACTCATCGAAAGTCCTCTGACATTATTGTAGTTATTGCTGGTTTATTTCTAGGTGTTTTTGTCACCCTATCATCAGTAGGTGCTGGTGCCTTTGGCGCTGCGGTATTAATGCTGCTCTACCCCTACCTAAAAACCATTAGAATTGTGGGTACGGATATTGCCCATGCTGTACCACTGACCCTAATTGCAGGATTAGGCCATTATATTGTTTTGGGAAATGTTGATTTAGTCCTTTTAGTCAGTCTATTGGTAGGCTCTTTACCGGCGATTCACTTTGGCACAAAACTAGCAAAACGCATGCCCAGTGATTTATTACAAACAGGTATCGCTCTTATTCTTCTCGGCTTGGGTATTAATTTTATTGTTAGCTAAGAATCCGAGGACTCGTTAGCCACGCCATGGGGCACATGTCCGGTTGCAACATGCTCACTGGCTGAGGTGCAATGCACCTGCTGATCATCGAAAAACACATCTGCGGCAAATGACTTCAAGAAATCGCCTTTACTGAGTCCACCCAAAAATAGGCTTTCATCAATTCGTACATTCCAGTCGCGCAAAGTGCGAACAACTCGCTCATGGGCCGGCGCTGCTCGCGCTGTAACCAAGGCCGTACGGATAGGACATTCACCCGAAGGGAATTCTGATTGCAAGCCCTGAAGTGCCTCTAAAAAGCTTTTAAAGGGACCTGCATCCATGGGTTGGTGGGCAGAATTCTTTTCATTTTCAGTGAAGGCATCTAAGCCCTGCTCTTTGAATATACGCTCTGATGCATCACTAAATAATACCGCATCACCATCAAAGGCAAATCTTAGTTCATCTGTGTCTTTGGTTGCGCTTTGAGAGGGCAATAAAGTGGCTGCCGCCATGCCATTATTTAATGCGTTTCTAACATCGGCGGCATTGGTGGATAAGAATAGATGGCAGGCAAATGCAGAAACATAGCGATAAGGGCTATCGCCACCAGAAAAAGCCGCTCGAGTAATTTTTAAGCCATGATGCTCTATAGAGTTAAATACACGTAAACCGGTATCTGCAGAATTTCTCGATAAGAGTATTATTTCTACCCTGGGTTCTCCGCCTAGCTTTTCATTAATTCTAAGCAACTTGGACGCCAGAGGAAATGCCTCACCGGGGTCTAGAATATCGTCTTCGTGCTGACGTTGATAGTCCGCATAAGCCTCAATACCTTGCTTTTCATAGATGTCGTGGGATTCCCGCATATCAAATAAGGCGGTTGAAGAAATAGCAATAACAAGCTTTGGTGATGATTGAGGCATAGGAATTAACTTCTATCTTCTACTGTATTGTCAGCCGGCTGTTGATAGTACTGACGAGTTAACTTAAATACCACCGGCGATAAGAGCAATAGAGCGATTAAATTAGGGATCGCCATCATTCCATTTAAGGCATCTGACATTTTCCACACTAAGCCAAGACTCATTTGTGTGCCCAGAAAAATACCTAGTACCCAGAGCACTCTAAAGGGTAAGACCACCTTTGGCCCTAATAAAAATTGAGCACAGCGTTCGCCGTAATAGCTCCAACCCAGCATGGTGGTAAAAGCAAATAAGGCAATACACAGAGACAGAATATCACCGCCGAAAGGAAGTGATGAATCAAAAACCTCAAGGGTCATAGCCGCACCCTGAAGGTCAGAATTCCATACATCGGTTACTATCAAAACTAAACCCGTCATGGTGCAAATAATCAATGTATCAATAAAGGTGCCTAGCATAGCTATAGTACCCTGCCTTACTGGGCTATTAGTTGCCGCCGCGGCATGGGCAATTGGCGCTGAACCCAAACCAGATTCATTGGAAAAGATGCCTCTTGAAACGCCCATACGTAAAGCCAACATCACGGTAGCTCCGGCAAAACCACCAGTAGCTGCTGTGCCATTAAAAGCACTGTCCACAATGAACACTAGAGCTGCAGGAATTTCGGTTAAGTTCATCAACAAAATAAGCAATGTAGAAACTAAGTAAATCACCGTCATTAAGGGCACTAATTTGCCTGCCACCTGAGCAATACGCTGAATACCACCTAATAGCACTAAGGCCACCAACAAGGCCATCACCAAGCCACTGGCAATGGTAGGAATTTGAAAGTTATTAAACAACACCTGAGAAACTGTATTGGACTGCACCGTATTGGCCAAACCGAAACCGGCCAGAGCACCAAACAAGGCAAACAAAAATGCTAGGGGCTTCCAGCGTTTACCCAGACCATTTTTAATATAGTACATGGGGCCACCGACCTTTTTCCCCGCCGCATCAGTTTCACGATAATTAACCGCTAATACCGCTTCCGCATACTTGGTCGCCATACCAACCAATGCTGTACACCACATCCAAAATAAAGCGCCTGGGCCACCAATACCTATAGCCGTTGCAACACCGGCTATATTACCGGTACCCACAGTTGAAGATAGGGCTGTCATCAGCGCATTAAAGGGGCTTATTTCCCCTTCTCCACTGCCTTTGCGCCCCTTAAAAAGCTGCTTAAAAGCAAAGGGAATGCGGGTAATCGTCATGCCGCGCAAACCAATGGTGAGGAAAATACCCGTACCCAATAGCAGGGTCAGCATAATTGGACCCCATACCAAGCCATTTATAGCGTCAATAGTTTGCTCGAATACTGACATGTTTTGCTCCCTGTGACTGTTAAGGCTTATTAAATCATTGCAATGATTAAAACCTATTATAGGTAGAAAAGAAAATCAAAAAAAATGCCCCAGTAAAAATACAGGAGCATTTAATCAATTTCAGTTTAAAAACTGAAATATCAGGCCTTTACTTAGATAGCCTTAATAGTTCCTTTCGGAAGCACTGCGTGAACAGCCACGCGCTGGAACTTAAGTTCTTGACCGTTACCGGCTTCAAGTACCATATACTCAGCATCTAATTTAGAAATTTTACCTAACAGACCACTGGACAACACAACTTCGTCACCCTTAGATAGAGAGCCAATAAGATTGTTATGTTCTTTTTGACGTTTCTGTTGCGGTCTTATCATTATGAAATACATAAAAATAAATAAACCACCAAACATGATAAAAGTGAAAAGTGGGCTTGGCTCAGCCTGAGCTGCTGCATCTGCGTAGGCATTTGAAGAAAATAACATAATAGACTTCCTTTACTGGTTTTAAATTAAATGATTAGCTGTTTTCGAGATTAGATTTAATCCAATCCAAAACATCTTGATCATGAGTTTTTGTTTTAACTTTTTCCATAACCATGGCAATGGCACCCTGTTTATTAATCACGAACGTTGAACGTAAAACGCCCATATATTCGCGACCCATAAACTTTTTAAGGCCCCAGGCACCGAAAGCTTCAGTGACTGCATGATCTTCATCTGAGAGCAGATCAAAATTAAGTTCCTGTTTGTCCTCGAACTTAACTAAACGATCAACTGAGTCAGGGCTAACCGCTAACACTACAGTATCAACCGCTGCAAATTCATTTTTAGCATCGCGAATTCCACAGGCCTGAACCGTACAACCCGGGGTCATTGCTTTTGGGTAAAAATACACAACCACATTCTTCTTACCTACATAGTCAGCAAGGGTAATAGTTTTACCACGCTGATTAAGTAAACTTAAAGATGGAGCCTGTGTTCCAACCTGTGCAAATGCCATAATAAATTCCTTTCGTTTTAGCTAGACTAGCCTATCTTACCGCTATGGCAAAAGATGGGCTACGCCCTCTTTTTCTTCATTGAGCTCATTTTCAGTTGCAGTCATCTTTTCACGAGAAAAGTCATTGATCTCCAAACCCTGAACTATCTTCCAGTCGCCATCTTGGCAAGTACATGGGAATGAATAGATCAAACCCTCAGTAATACCATAGCTACCATCACTGTAGACACCCATACTAACCCAATCGTTAGCATCCGTCCCTAGAGCCCATGAATTCATATGGGCGATAGCAGCATTTGCTGCAGAAGCAGCACTAGATGCTCCACGGGCTTTAATAATAGCAGCACCGCGCTGTTGAACGGTTGGAATAAATTGATCTTCGTACCATTGCTGATCAACTAAATCGATAGCTAATTTGCCATCAACCGTTGAATGATGAATGTCAGGATACTGTGTCGCTGAATGGTTACCCCAGATAGTCATCTGTTTAACATCGTTAATGGTTTTGTCCGCCTTGTCAGCAATCTGGCTCATAGCGCGATTGTGGTCCAAGCGCGTCATAGCAGTAAATTGATGTGGGTTGATACTAGGCGCATTGCGTTGAGCAATAAGGGCATTAGTATTAGCCGGGTTACCTACCACCAACACTTTAATAGCAGGATTAGCATGATCATTGATCGCTTTGCCCTGAGCGGAGAAAATAGCGGCATTAGCTTCTAATAAATCTTTACGCTCCATACCAGGTCCACGGGGACGTGCACCTACCAATAAAGCATAATCTGAATCCTTAAACGCTACTTCCGCTTGATCGGTACAAACAACCCCAGCCAGCAATGGGAATGCACAGTCTTCAAGTTCCATAGCAACACCCTTAAGCGCTTCTAGAGCAGGTGTGATTTCAAGCATTTGTAAAATAACAGGTTGATTAGGGCCTAACATCTCGCCAGCAGCAATACGAAATAATAAGGAATAACTAATCTGTCCTGCAGCACCAGTAACAGTGACACGAACGGGTGAAGTCAAAGTATATCTCCAAAATTTTGTTTGTCTTAAGTGAAGCTAAAATAGCAGGTTTTAACAGCGCGGTATTATAGTGTTACCAACATCAAAGCACCATAAAAACACTAACTAAGATCCTGCTATTGTATAAAAAAAATTTTAACCGCAAAGGTCCACATAAACCGCTTTCATTTCTGCATAAAGATCATCTTTAAAAGTCACCGCTGATGTATCTAACACAGCCACGATCTCAACCAGATGTTCGTTATCTTCTTTACCACCCCATTGTTTGTGGTAACTACCATCCTGATAACCGTGATCCTGCCTAAAGAAATTGAGAACATTCTTACCCACATAGGCGATATAAAGCTGGTCAAACTGCATATTGATTCCTTTAACCAGACCAACAAAACCATTGAGATCAAAATCCTTAGTGGTTAATGTATTGGCGGTAAAGGCTTCAAGATTTTCAGCGAAATCACCAGAGGCCTGATTTTCGTCAAAGGCCTTAACAACCGAATCACAAATAGCTTCTTGGGTATGACCTTTTAGAAGCAGAAGGCTTAGGCCAAAATGCCAAATATCAACCAGCTCAAGAGCAATTTGATTGACATCGGGTTGCTGTTTTTTCCACCACTTCCAGCCGTGATGATCAAGTAATTCAGCACATTCGATCCAAATGGCACGGTACCATTCAAAATTCTGCTCACGCCAGTCCTTGTTGACCTTGGCGTTCATGCTGTCTTGTAGCTCTAACATTGTTGCAATCTGTTGTTTCATTTTGAGTCCTTAAGCGCGAACAAATCCATTCGCAGTTTTTTCATTTCCAATGGTTGTATTTGGGCCATGGCCAGTAACCACAACCGCATCATCATCTAGCGTGTAAATTCTATCTTTGATCGATGTAATAATCTGATCAAAATCGCCTCCCGGCAAATCAGTTCTACCTATACTGCCCAAGAACAATGTATCACCGGCAATTAAGGTTTTATATTGTTCAAACCAGAAGCTCACTGAGCCCGGTGTATGACCCGGGGTGTGAATCGCAACACCACCACAGCAATCAAGCGCCTGATCATCTTTTAAATATTGGTCGGGTTCCGGTAAGGATACGCTAGGTACACCAAACATTGCACATTGTTGTTCCACCATATCCCATAAAAACTGATCTGACTCGTGCAAATAGATAGGCGCACCGGTTGCCTTTTTAATCTCACCCGCCGCCAAAATATGATCAAGGTGCGCATGAGTATGAATAATTGCCGTGACTTTAAGATTAAGCTCATTGATTAAAGCCATTATCTGGTCAGCATCGCCACCGGGATCAATCACTAAGGCGCGACCTGAAAGCCTATCCCCAATGATCGAGCAATTACACTGCAAGGGGCCTACGGGAAAGGTTTTAATCACAAACTGAGATGTGTTTTCCTGTTGTTCAGACATACAGTATCTCTTGATTTATAAATTATTTAGTAATTTGGAAAAGCTTATAAAAGTTATTAGTGGTGGCCTCAGCCAACTCTTCAATACTTATATTCTTAATATCTGCGACACATTGAGCAACCTCATACACATATTGCGGCTCATTCTGCTTGCCACGATAGGGAATGGGCGCCAACCATGGCGAATCTGTCTCAACCAGTAGTCTATCCAATGGGATTTTCTTGACTACTTCACGTAAATCACCCGCGTTTTTAAAGGTGACTATACCCGAAAAGGAAATGTAAAAACCTAGATCCATGGCATCTTTTGCCATCTCCCAGGTTTCAGTAAAGCAATGCAGTACGCCAGCTGAATCTGAAGCATATTGATTGAGCAAGCGAGTGGTTTCCTCACGCGCCTCACGGGTATGCACAATAACCGGCTTAGCGGTTTCTTTGGCGGCCAAGAGATGATTAATAAAGCTTTCATGTTGCCAATCATAGGATTCAGCACTGTAGTGATTATCTAGTCCAGTTTCGCCTATGGCCACAACCTTAGGGTTTTGCGCTAAATCCACCAACTGCTGAACACTGGGCATGGGTTGCTGTTCATCTTGTAATGGGTGAACTCCAACAGAGGAATATATATGATTATATTTGGCCGTTATTTCGGTTAAAGATTGAGAGCTTTCTAAATCCACAGCAACCGTTAATAAATTAGAAACACCACGGGCCTGAGCGTCGGCAATAACTGCTTCGAGACCACCTTCTCTATCGGCAAGTTTTAAACGATCCAGATGACAATGTGAGTCAACGAGCATGCTATACCTTCAACCTATTTGAAATTAACGCTTTTGAAATATTTGAGTCCATTCTATAAATAACTCTTCCCAAAGTAACTGAGTATTTAAAGTAGAACTGGATAAAAGCCAAGATCTTGCCGTGATTAATTTATCCGTAAAATTAAACAGTGCAGGATTGGGGTTATTCTTAAGCTCACCAATTATTAAACGATGAGCATAGCCAAGCATCCAAGTAATCACATCCTCAGGACGATACTTCTGACAGGCCTGCGCTGCCGCTAAGGGGCTTTCTGCTGACTGTCGAAGCTTATCGAGCAAACCCTCAACATGTTTTAGATGCTCGAGACCGCCAGATTGAATATAGTCCAGAGCCAACATAGGTTGACCATTGGCAATGGTTAGCACTTCGTTTAGATCAATATCCGTATGAGTATTATTATCAGATAGCCAGCTAAGCGCCATTTCATGGGAGGGTGGCAGCAAAGACTCAATCTGACAGCGACTACGAACCGTAGTTGAAACGCGGCTAAGACGATGAGACACCAAAATCATTAGGGTATTAGCCTCTGGCTCTTCTAAGCTCTTAAGTAAGGCATTGGAAGCCGCTATATTCATAGCCTCAGCAGGTGCGATTAAGACCACTTTCCAACCGCCCTGTTGGGCTGTTTTAGCAACATTAACGCAGAGTTTTCGAATCTGATCGATTTTTATGGGTTTACCCTGCTCCTCCGGTTCAATTTCAAAAAGATCCGGATGTGTGCCCGCCGCAATTAACTGACAAGCCTTACAGCGGCCACATGGCTTGCCCTCATCGACATTTAAACAAAGTAAACGATAGGCCATGGCCTTAGCTAGCTCCTTAGCACCTATGCCATCTAGGGCATTGATCATTAAGGCATGGGGTAACCGCTGTTCAGAAATGCGTCGATCAAAAAGCGACCAAAATTCTGTTTGCCAGGGTAAGGGTAAATATGCGGCAGATGCCATGGGGCTAAGCCTTTTTCTGCTGTTGCATAAACTGCTCAAGTACATCAGAAATCTGTTGCTGAACCTCTGCCAAAGGCAGTGAAGCATCAATAACTTTATAGCGCTGAGGCTGATTGTTGGCCATAGCCAAATAAGCTTGGCGAACACGATTAAAAAAATCGGTCTGCTCTAATTCAAAACGATCCGGCTCACTTCTTTTACCAGCGCGCTCAAGGCCCTGCTCTACAGAAATATCCAAGATTAAGGTGAGGTCTGGACGCATTTCCCCTTGTACCATGGTCTCAAGGGTAGAGATCAATTGATTGCCCATCTGGCGGCCTGCGCCCTGATAGGCATAGGTTGCATCGGTAAAACGGTCACAGAGTACCCAGTGTCCAGAAGCTAACTGAGGCTCGATAAGCTGCTCTATATGCTGAGCTCTACCGGCAAACATCATCAATAATTCAGCGGTGCTGCAAACCGCTTCATCTCTGTTAGCCAGTAGCAACTGTCTTATTTCTTCAGCTAACGGAGTACCACCGGGCTCACGGGTGTTTACAAAAGGAATAGACTGATTGGTTAACCACTGCTTAATAAATTCAATATTGGTGGTTTTACCTACCCCTTCGGTACCCTCAATGGTAATAAACTTGCCTCTCATAAACGTTCAGCTCTTATTTGAATTATTGGGGTGCAGACTGATAGTCCGATGCACGTTTTTCAATTTGGTAATATCGTACCGCCTTTACGTGCTCAGCGATAGTATCAGAAAACTGATGGCTACCATCGCCACGGGCGACAAAATAATAACTGCTACCCTGAAGAGGATTTAACGCGGCTTTAATGGCCGCAGAGCCTGGCATTGCAATCGGTGTTGGCGGCAAACCATTTATTCTGTATGTGTTATAGGGGGTTAATTGCAAAAGATCTTTTTTGCGCAAGTCACCGTCGTAATCATCACCAAGGCCATATATCACTGTAGGATCAGTCTGCAAGCGCATGCCTTTTTCAAGACGCCTCACAAAAACCCCTGCAATGGCTCTTCGCTCATCCGCTCGACCTGTCTCCTTTTCAATAATAGAAGCCATAATAAGTGCCTCATAGGAAGACTGATAAGGCAGCTCCTGTTTTCTTTGCTGCCAAGCGTTCTTTAGTTCAAGTTGCATACGGGCATGAGCTTGGCCCAATATATCAGCAAGCTTATCCTGCTTGGTGAAATTATAGGTATCAGGGTAAAACCAACCCTCTGGGTGAGCAAGATCAATCCCCGATTGTTGAAGAATATCAGCACTAGATTGATCCTTCAGATAAGCGAATTGTTCAAAGCTCGCCAGATGATTAATCCATTGTTTAAAAGACCAACCCTCAGGAAAAGTAATACTACGACTTATAACCAGCCCGCGAGAAAGCTTATCTAAAATAGTTAACGCACTGTCACCGACAACCACCTGATACTCACCGACTTTTATGTTCTGTTGATTTGAAACAAGCGCCCAAGCCCTGAGTAGCTTTGGATAAACGATAAGGTCTTGTTCGGCAAGATGCCCACTAATTTGATTGAGATTACTCCCCTTTGCAACCTCAAAAATATACTGATCGGTATCTTGAATCTCAAAATAGTCCAGCGGTCTATCTAAAACATAAAAAACAGACGAAACTAAAACGCAGAGTATTAAAACCAGTAACGCAAAAAAGCGTAAAAATTGACAACCGAGGTGATTAATCATTGATATTGAGGATACAGTTCAATTAACTTCTCACTCAGCATAAGGCTTTGTTGATCTAAGGGCAAAGTCTTCAATAATTGATCATCAACACTGTACACAGAATTAACCCTTA
>JAHEHM010000009.1 GCA_024644585.1 Porticoccaceae bacterium
GTTATCGATAGCTTATTAGCCGCTGTTCCGTCCGCCTAAACCCATGCAAGACTTTAAGGGTGAAAATCTAAATCCGGCCATTGCCCATAGCCACCAACTGATTCAGTTGCGCTATGCTGCAAGAGAACTCTCTGGTTTCCCGAAAATGCAAGCCAGACAGGTGCTTGCCGGCGGCCATAGATCGCAGTTTCGTGGTCGAGGTATGGATTTTGATCAGGTTAGACTCTATCAACCGGGCGATGATGTTCGCAGTATTGATTGGCGAGTGACTGCCCGCACACAGACCGCTCATACCAAAGTGTTTATTGAAGAGCGCGAACGACCCATTTTAATTATTACCGATCTTCGCAGCCCGATGTTTTTTGGTAGCCAACGATTAAAATCGGTGGTTGCCTGTGAAATCGCCGCGGCCCTTGCCTGGGCTGGGCTAGGTATAAATGATAGGGTTGGCGGCCTAATTTTTGGCGCACAACAGCAGTTAGAAATTAAACCCAAGCGCAGTCATCACAATGCACTGCAACTGATTCATGGGTTACAAAAATACAGTGAAGCACTGCTTACAGCGCAACAGGATCAGTATGACTTGGCCACGGTGCTTGAAGAATCGAGACGGGTTGTGCTTCCTGGTAGTACTGTATTTATTATTAGTGACTTCTACGATCTAAGCACCCAGTGTGAACCTCATTTATTTGCTTTGGCCAAACATTGCAATGTGAATTTTTGTCAGGTGTATGACAGCCTTGAGCAAAAGCTTCCTGAGCCTGCACTCTATGCGGTTAGTAATGGGCAAAAACAGGCTATGTTGGATACTGGCGATCAAATTTTATGTGCTAATTTTGCTAATCAATTTGCTCAACGAAAGGACTATTTGCGCAAACTTAGCGAGCAGCTGCATGCAGGTTTGCTTGCCTTTGATACCGCTAAACCGGCTATGCGCATACTGGCAAAGGCCTATGGTAAACGTCGACTCAACCCAAAAAGAACCTAATTAGGACTCTACTGTGAACCCCAGCGATCCGCTTGCACAATTGAGAGATATTCATTTACCCGAGGCGGTTTCTTGGTGGCCATTGGCGCCAGGATGGTGGGTATTAGGCGCTCTATTGGTTGCTGGCTTGGCTTTTACGGTGCATTTTTTCTGGCAACGTCATCATGCTTTTACTTATCGTCGCCAGGCTTTGACTCAAGTTAAGCAACTACCTAACAACTGCCAGCATCAGCGAATAACTGCTTTATTGGTTTTACTTAAACGCGTGGCGGTTAGTGCCTATCCAGAGTTTCATTTAAGTAGCCTTAATCAGGCTGAGTTTATTGCTTTTTTAAACCAAACTACCCCAAAAGCAGGTTTTGATCAGCTACCATCTGACTGGCAAACGTTATTTTACGCCAAACATACTGAGGTTCCGATTGAGCTTGTTGATCAGCTAGTACTCTCTGGCACCCAGTGGATTAAGCGTCATCCTCTAGCTAAAAATCTCGGGGATACTGCTCATGCTTAGTCTGTTATGGCCATGGGTATTTGTGCTGATACCCATCCCGATTCTTTACAGGTATTGGCGAAAGCCTATGCAACTGAAAATGAGCGCTATACGAGCGCCTAGCCTGCTTGCACTCGCTAAGACTCAGTCATCTCATACCACTGGCTCACGCTGGATTCAGCAGCTATTAAAACTCATACTCTGGCTCTGCTGGCTTTGCGTTCTGCTTGCACTTTCTAGACCCATTTGGGTGGGTGACCCAGTGGCTTTGCCGACTAATGGCAGAGATTTATTATTGGCCGTGGATATATCGCCCAGTATGCGACAGCGAGATATGCGCATAGGTGGCCAGACAATGAATCGTCTTATGGCGGTTAAAGCTGTGGTTGGTGATTTTGTCGAAAAACGTGAGGGGGATCGTCTTGGTCTGGTGCTATTTGGTGAGCAGGCCTACCTGCAAACGCCTCTCACCTTTGATAGAAAAACCCTAAAGACATTGTTGTATGAGGCGCAATTGGGTTTTGCCGGTAGTAATGGCACCGCTATTGGCGACGCCATTGGTCTGGCGGTAAAACGCTTACAGGACAGACCTGAAAATCATCGGGTACTTATTTTACTCACCGATGGGGCCAATAATGCGGGGGCTCTCGACCCTTTAAAGGCGGCTCAGCTGGCTAATCGTGCTGGGGTGAAAATTTATACCATTGGTGTGGGCGCTCGCGGCGGCAGTGGATTCGATGAAAAGACACTGGCGACCATTGCAACCAGCACCGGTGGTCGATTCTTTAGAGCTCGAAGCCCACAGGAGCTAACGGCTATTTATCAGGAGCTTAATCAACTAGAACCTGTGGACCAAGAAGCAGAAATGATTCGTCCGGTTATGTCGCTTTTTCACTGGCCGCTGGGTATAGCTTTTGTCGCGACACTGTTGATCGCGCTAGTTCGTAGGCGAGGGAATACTGATGATTGAGCAGTTAATTAGTGATTTCCATTTTATTCGCCCGCTATGGTTACTAGGGATTATCCCTGCCGCACTTTGCTTGTTGATGATCAATAAACTTGCTCATCAGGCCGGCAACTGGAGCAAAGTTATTAGCCCTGAATTATTACCCTTTTTAATGCAATCAGATGCTCAGGGTGAAAACCGTCTAACTCGAAGTTTTATGATGGGTGCCGCTGGCTGTTGGTTACTATTTTGTTTGGCACTGGCCGGACCCAGTTGGAATCAATTGCCGCAACCGGTGCATAAAGAAGATGCCGCTCTTGTGCTAATGCTTGATTTATCGCCTTCAATGTTAGCTGAGGATGTAACACCCAGCCGTCTGATCAAAGCCAGATATAAGATGATTGATATTCTTAAGTCTCGGCAACAGGGTTTTACCGGACTGGTAATCTATGGCGGTGAGGCCTTTACTGTTTCTCCCCTAACGGAAGACGGCAATACGATTGTTAGCCTTATTCCAACCTTACATCCGGCCTTATTACCGGTTTATGGTAGCAATACCGAGGATGGTATTGATGCCGCTATCGATCTAATTAAAAATGCAGGTTATCAGCAAGCAGACATTTTACTGCTAACCGATGGCGTTAGCAGAGCGGCCTTTAGGGATATTTCCTCACAACTTAAGAGCCATAACATACGCTTGCATATATTGGGTATAGGCACCTCAGAAGGCGCTCCGATTCCTATGGGCAATGGGGGTTTTGTGAAAGACAAAAATGGCAGCATTTTGTTACCCAAATTAGATAGTAGCGCACTGAGACAGCTGGCTGATTTGGGTGGAGGCAAGTTCGTTTCAATGTCCAATGACGATTCAGATATCAACCATTTATTGCAGGCGGTGGCCAGTGATTTTCCAGCAACCACAGAGGTGCGTGATCAAACTTTTGATGTTTGGGAAGATTATGGCTATTGGCTGATTTTACTCCTACTGCCGCTGTTATTAGCGAGCTTTCGTAAAGGCGTGGTATTTGTGATTATTCTGGCCCCTAGCCTATTAAATGCGCCGCCAACCGAGGCTTCTATCTGGCAGGATCTTTGGCTTACTGAGGATCAACAGGGCTATAAGGCATTACAACAGGGTGATGCTGAGGCGGCACAGGGTCTGTTTGAGAACCCTCAGTGGCAAGCCAGTGCTGCCTATAAAAACCAAGATTATAAAACCGCTGTGGAGCAGTATAGTCAGGGGGAAAGTGCTGATGATAGTTATAATCTAGGTAATGCTTTAGCTCGATCTGGCGACCTTGAGGGTGCCATTAAAGCCTATGACCAAGCCCTAACTATAAAGCCCGATATGGATGATGCCATTGCCAACCGACAGCTTGTAGAGCAGCTTAAACAGCAACAGCAGAATCAAGATCAAAGTGGCGACCCACAGGATCAGGATGGCGAGTCACAGGATCAGGATCAACAGCAGAGTCAGTCACAGCAGCAATCCGAGAGTGAACAGCAACAAAATACTGGTGAAGAAAACCAAAGTGCTGACCAGGAGCAGGAACAGAAACAGAAACAAGAAGAACAATCTAAAGCGGCTTCTGATGAAGAGCAGTCTGAAGAAGAGCAATCAGAAGAACAGCAATCAGAAGAACAGCAATCTAAAGAAGAGCAGTCTAAACAGCAATCCGAAGAGGACTCGCTTAGGGAACAACAACAGATGGAGCTTCAACAATGGTTGCGCAGAGTCCCTGATGACCCAGGCGGCTTATTAAAACAAAAATTTCGTTATCAATCCCAGCAACGGGCGTCGGAACAGCGAAACCCACCACCACCTAATCAGCAAGAGCGTTGGTAGATGAATAGAGTATTTAAAAACAGTAGCCTAATTTTATTACTATTAGTGGCCATTCCTAGTTGGGCTTCGCTTAGCTCGACTGTGGATCGCACCCAAATAGAAGCCAATGAAACCCTCCAGCTCACAGTCCGTTACTCGGGCAAAGCTCCCTCTGGCGAGCCGGACTTCAGTGGTATTGAGAAAGACTTCTCTATCGCTTCCAATAGCCGCCAACAGCAGTATTCTTGGGTCAATGGCGAATCGACCTCCTATACTGACTGGAAAATTTTATTAATCCCGAAGCGACAGGGGAAGCTGACCATACCCTCATTAAACTTTATGGGTAGTCGTAGTCAGGCAGTGGCTATTAATGTCCGCCCTGCCGACCCTACTGCCGGTGCTGCTAGTGGCCAGCCAGTCTTTATTGAAACCACTGTGGATAAAGACATGGCCTTTATTCAAGAACAGGTAATCCTCACCCATCGCTTACATTATTCAGTACCGCTACAGGATATATCTATCTCTGAATTTGAAATCCCCGATGCGATTATTCAGCAAATTTCTGAAGAGCGTTTTAATAAAAGAATCAATGGTAAGAATTACTCGATTATTGAAATTAAATTCGCCCTATTTGGCCAATCGGTTGGCAAGCTAAAAATTCCTAGTCAACGATTTACTGCCTTTGAAACCAGTAACTCTGGATTCGGTGGGTTTTTCTCAAGGGGTAACCGCGTTATTAAGCTGACGGAAGAAAAAACAGTAGATATCGCACCTATTCCCGCGCATCTTAGTGCTAGCCAGTGGATACCAAGTAGCCAAGTTAGGTTGGAGCAATCATGGAGTGATAACTCAGGCACCTTAACTGCTGGGGAACCGATCACCCGAACCATTAAAATCAGTGCACTAGGGTTAACTGCGGCGCAAATACAGCCCTTACCTAACTTGGAAAATAATGAGCTAAAGCTATACCCTGATCAGCCGAAATTAGAAGATAAGCAAACCAACCGCGGCATATTGGGTGTTCGCACTGAAAGTCTGGCTATAGTGCCCAATCAAGCGGGACAAATTAGTATTCCTGCCATTGAGATTGAATGGTGGGATACAGTGAATAACCGCATGCAAACCAGTCGCCTGCCCTCAAAAACCTTTAATGTGGTTGCAGGCAGTAAGGTTAATCAAATTGCTGACAAACAGCCCAGTGCTTTGGGTCAATCTGTGGTGATCGGCGCAGAAACTAGCAACTCTGAAATTCCGGCTATTACTCGCTGGTCACTGGGCTTGAATGCATTGTTAATCGCCCTTCTAGTGGGGCTGTTTTATTGGCGCAAAACGCCGGTATCTGTAACAGTCCCTAAGACACCTAAGTCTGTAATAACCGCTAAACAACAGCTTAAAAAGATTGAACAGCTAGCGGCAAATAATCAGCTGGCCGAAATGCGCGATAGCCTTTTACACTGGGGTGCTGAGGTATTCCCGCAACAGCCACCCCGCTCTTTAAATCAGTTAGCGGATTTAATGAATAATTTAGAATTGAAACAGCAGTTTAGCCAGTTGGATCAGAGCCTATTTAAGGCGGACAGTGGCACAGAATTTGAGGTGGAAAGTAAAACTATTATCAAAGCACTTAAGCAGTTTGTTCCCGTCAAAACCCCAAGCCATACAGCGCGAAAAGAATTAAAGCCGCTCTATCCAAAATAAAGCGGCTAATTTCTTGCGAGCTCTGTGATTTAAAGTGACTTAGTCACTATCTCTTGAATATCCTTAACCAATCCCTTGTGGTTGGCGATCTGATGCAGCGCTTCACGCATTAAACCGCGATTGGGTTCGGGTAATTTTTTCCATCGGATTAGCGGCGTCACCAAGCGCGCGGCAACCTGAGGATTAAGCGCGTTAAGGGCAATAATCTGCTGCTGTAAAAAACCATAGCCTGAGCCGTCAACATTATGGAAGTTAATGGGGTTGGCGCTACAAAAGGCACCTAATAGGCTTCTGGCTTTATTGGGGTTATTGATATTAAACGCTGAATGGTCCATTAGTGCTTTGACTCTATTCAAGCCATTAGTTAACTTTGATGTAGCCTGTACCTGCAACCATAGATTCATGGCGAGGGTTTCATCGGCATAGTCTTGCTCAAATGTTTTAAGGGCTTGAACAGCATAATCCTGTGCTGTTTCACAGTTAACTAGGGCGCTGAGTGCGGCGGCCTTATCGGTCATATTGCTGGCATCATTAAACTGCTGCCAAGCCAACTCTGAGCCCACGCCTTCAACATTCATCAAATACCCCAGTGCACAGTTGCGCAGGGCTCGTCGACCTATTTGATCTGCCTCAGGCGCATAAGCTTGGGTCTCAATTAGGCGCTGATGGGTACTCACTAGCTGTGCCTGTAATGCGCTTGCTATAGATTGTCGAACAAATTCTCTGGCTCTATGAATGGCCTGTACCTGAATTATTTCTGCTTGCTCGTGAAGCTGTGCCTCGCTGGGTAATTGCAGCATTAGACAAACCATGGCGGGATCTAAACTGTGATCACTGAGGACATCACCGAGCACCGCAATTAATTGCTGATCCATAACTAGCTCGCGCTCAGCTACAGCATCCTCGATGAGTTGGTTAAGCACCTTAAGGCTTAACTTCTGCCCTGCATCCCAACGATTAAAGCCATCGGAATCATTGGCCATTAAATGCGCTAACTCATTACTACTGTAGTCGTAATTAAGTCTAATGGGCGCTGAAAACCCCCGCAGTAACGATGGTACAGGTGGCTGTTGAATATTTTCGAATACCAAGGTTTGTTTGGACTCATACAGCGAGAAAACCATACTCTGATCGCCCTGAGCATTAAGAGGCAAATCCTGTCCATCAGCGCCTACTAAACCAAACTTAATAGGAATCACAAAGGGCTTTTTCTGACTTTGACCCGGTGTCGCAGGGCAACTTTGCTCAAAGGTTAAGCTGTAGGTTTCAGCCTGCGCATCATAAACACTGTGCACGTCGACCACTGGGGTTCCAGATTGCTTATACCAACGACGGAATTGTTTTAGATCGAGGCCACTCACTTCTTCCATTGCGCCGACAAATTCTTCGATAGTCACCGCTTGACCATCATGGCGGGAGAAATACAGATCACTGCCCTGCCTAAACTTTTCATCACCTAATAGGCTGTGAATCATACCTACCACTTCGGCGCCCTTTTCATACACAGTGAGGGTATAAAAGTTATTAATTTCCATATAGGCATCGGGCTGAACGGGATGAGACATAGGGCCTGCATCTTCGGCAAACTGATGAGTGCGCAAATAAACCACATCTTCAATACGTTTAACCACCGGCGAATTCATATGGGCAGAAAACTGGCTGTCGCGGTAGACAGTAAAGCCTTCTTTAAGGCTTAACTGAAACCAATCTCGACAGGTAACCCGATTGCCTGACCAGTTATGGAAATATTCATGGGCAACAATGGCTTCTACACGCTGAAATGCGGCATCTGTGGTGGTTTTTGGATTGGCTAATACCGCCGAGGTGTTAAAGATATTGAGCCCTTTATTTTCCATAGCGCCCATATTGAAATCATCTACTGCAACAATCATAAAGCGATTGAGGTCATATTCACGGCCGTAGGTTTGCTCGTCCCAGCGCATGGAATTTTTTAGCGACAGCATGGCGTGATCGCATTTATTGAGATCTTTTTCTTCAACAAAAATTTGCAGTAATATTTCTCGGTCAGTGCAGGTGGTAAAGCTGTCCTCAACCACACTGAGATCGCCAGCCACTAGGGCAAAGAGGTAAGCGGGCTTTTTAAAGGGATCATGCCAGGTGGCAAAATGCCGCCCATTCTCTAAATCACCCTGCTCTACCGCATTACCATTGGATAGCAACACGGGGAATAGCGTTTTATCTGCAATGATTTTGGTGGTAAATTCGGACATCACATCGGGGCGGTCGAGATAGAAGGTGATATTTCTGAAACCCTCAGCTTCGCACTGGGTGCAATACAGGGTACGAGATTTATACAGCCCCATCATGGTGGTGTTTAAATGGGGTTTTATCAGTAGTTCTATTTCAACCACAGCAGCATCTGCAACCTGCTTAATAACTAGGCCTTCTTCGGTGCGTTTATAACCTTCAGCCGTCAATAAAACACCATCGAAGGCTATCTGCTGTAAATCCAGCTCTGAACCACCGTGAAGAAACAAATCAGACTGCTTTGAATGACTGTCTGGGTTACGCCTGATATGCAGAGTGCTACTGACTTTGCAGTTGTCTTCATTTAGCTCAAAAACCAATTCGGTTTTCTCAATAAGGTATTCAGGAACCTGATAGTCTTTTAAGTAGATGGTTTGTGGAGTTGCGTCTTTCACAGTTTATAACCTTAATTATGCGGAAAATTGCACATTGTATGCAGTGAATTTTCTAATATTGATGACGCCAGTATCTAGTATTAAATACTGACCTTTAATACCTTGAAGAACCCCTTCTACTACGGGTTGTTTATCAAAGTTTAAGCTTTTAACTTTTTCAGGAAATTCCAACACAGGAAAATTAATATCCACTATCTGCTGATGATAAAGACGCTGGATCGCTAACAGGCCAAATTTTTGTTCAATGGCGCTTAAACCTGATTCTGACTGGGCAATAATGGAGTCTCTAATCTCTTCTAGATCTACTGCATCTGAATTACCCTTGAGCATCTTTTGCCAATGAGTTCTATCGGCGACATGCTCGCGCAAACAGTCCTCTATTAACCCCGCCTGATAGCGCGACTTTACCCGAAAAATAGGCATCGCCTGAGTTGCGCCCTGATCAATCCAACGCGTTGGAATCTGAGAACCACGGGTAATACCTACCTTGACTCCGGAACTATTAGCTAGATACACATAATGATCCGTGAAACAGAACTCTTCACCCCAACTGGGATCGCGACAGGTACCCTGCTCATAGTGGCATTTTTCGGGGCTCATAATACAGGTATCGCACTGGGGTAATTTGGTAAAACAGGGATAACAGTAGCCTTGGCTGAAACTTTTTTTAGAGCGTTTACCGCAATGTGTACAGTGAATATCACCCAGATATTCTAGACGGATCTGCTTACCTAACAGCGCATTAAGCGGTTCGCGATGATCATCTAAGGGTAAGAAATACTGCACCTGCTGATCGAGCTCTACCTGCATTTTTGCCAAATGACCGGTGACAGAAATAGACATTAATGATCCCACTTAAGTGGCTTGGGTTGAGTATCTGGTGCGCATGCAGAATCTTTTGGTGGAACATAACCAGTTCTGTCAGCTTCTGGATTGCGCTGATCATAGGCAATAATAGCCTGCATACAGAGTGATTTCTGCTCTTCGCTCAGCTCACGACCATCGGGCCATTTGCCAATTTCGACGGCTTTTTGAAATCTTTGATATATCTCTGGGGTAATACTATCCAGAAGCTGTTTATAATCCATAATGATTCGCTTTTATGTTTTAACCCGTTTTGGATTTGCCAGTTAAGGCAAACACTAGGCCAATTAATAGTCCTACTATAAGACCACCAAGGTGAGCCGCATTGGCGACCCCAATACCTACCGCAACCTCTAGAATTCCGGTCATACAGAGTACTAACCAGCCCACCATAAAACCCATAAGACCGGAGGGTAATGGCGCATAATGGTAGGGCGCAATTTTATGCTTAATCCAAATATAACCTAACAGGGCATAAATAACCCCAGAAAGTCCGCCAAAATAAATTGAGCCGGACCAGTAAAACTGGGCCATATTTGAACAGATACCGGTTATAAGCACCAACACTAACAGGTGGATTGAACCCTGTTGAGATTCAATTCTTGCGCCCAAAACTGTTAACCAAAGACAGTTAAATACCAAATGTAACAGTCCGAAATGTAAGAAAATAGGACTTAATAAACGGGTATATTGCCCCTTATCAGGGTCTACAAAAAAAAGTAGTGCTGTGAGTGATGGGCTAAATTCAGTTATAGCTGCACCTATGATGCAACCTAATATTATTAGGGCAACTACGGGGTTACCGGTTATACCTGAAGCCCAACTGCTTTTATTCCAAAGATTCATAACATTTCATTTCTCAGCGACTGTAGCTGTAATCTCTATCGTTCTTTTTTTACGCCCAAACGACTACCCCAGCCCAACTTAGACCGAGATACCTTATAAAAATTATTATCTTTAGGGTGAATCAGCGAGATTATATGCTGATGTTTTTTAATAAGAATCTTATCACCGGGTTCGGTTATTAAATCATCCTGCCCGTCGCAGGTAACCGAGGGATGTAGCTCATGCTTGGAGTTCACTCTTATTTCTATTTCTGAGTCACCATGAAGAACAATAGGCCGACTACTCAGGGTATGCGGATTGAGCGGCACACAGACCATGGCATCAATTTCTGGGCAAATAAGCGGACCACCCGCAGAGAGCGCATAGGCAGTTGAACCTGTTGGAGTTGCTACAATAAGACCATCAGAACGCTGACTATAGACAAATTCGCCATCAACATAGAGTTCAAACTCCATCATACGGACCGACATACCAGGGTGCAGTACAACATCGTTTAACGCGGTACCCGTGCCAATCTCACGACCATTACGCGTAATGCTAGTGCTTAGCATAGTGCGTTCAGTTTGCTTGAATTCGCCAGCTAATACTGGCGCTACGCGCAATTCTATTTCATCAGGGGTAATATCAGTTAAGAAACCCAACCGACCAAGATTTATTCCTAATAAAGGAACATTACTAGAGGCAATTTTTCGGCAGGCACTGAGAATGCTTCCATCGCCCCCAATCACAACAACTAGGTCGATGGACTCTAGGAATTCATTAATTTCTAGGGGTTTTTCCACTTTCCAACCCACTAGCTCAGCAGTTTTTTGCTCATAGACAACATCGCGCCCCTGAGCATGTAAAAACGATTCAAGTTTTTGAATCGACTGCTTAACTTCCTCAGCATCTATACTGCTAAGCAAACCAATTCGCTGAAAATAATCCATAATATTTAGAAACCAAAATCAAAACGCTAATTATACAGACTAGCGCCCTAGTGACGCATCATCATGCAATAAAATATCCTTTTGGAATAGTAACAAGGTGGGCGATTAGATTGAAAGGAAAAAGATTAACTAGATCAGAGCTTTTTTCGACGATGATAGAGTGTTAATAGTATCAGCATAAGGAATAGCGAAATATCAGAGCGTCCACTGGCGGCGACCGTGCAGCCTCCACTGGGTCTGTAAACCACATTCAATTTTTGAGGCGCAAGTTTAGCGCTACCAAATTCATTGGTTAGCTCGGCCTCAATAAAACCAAAACTTATTTGTCTTCCCGATGTGATTGATGCCTCGTAAACACCCGGCTTGGTTTGGGTAAATTGACCAATTTCAACTCCTAGACAGAAAATACACTTCACACTTATGGTCACATCATCGAGTAGCTCACCCTTATTATTTTGGGCATTGATCGTTATCACAGCCTTGTCACCTAGCTGGTAGAGTATAGATTGACTCAGTTTTATGCTGCTGCGGCTAGAGGATGGTGCTGCAGCTGAATGGGTATTATTTTCTTCAACCTGATTAACCGGAGTTTCTTCAACCTGATTAACCGGAGTTTCTTCAACCTGATTAACCGGAGTTTCTTCAACCTGATTAACCGGAGTTTCTTCAACCTGATTAACCGGAGTTTCTTCAACCTGGCTATCATTAGCATCCTCAGCCTGATTACTAATATTTTCCTCATTCTGTTTATTTAACACAGCTATACCTGCTGGGTCTGTAACAATGCCATCTGCTTTACCATCAGCATCATTGGGGCCTCCATCTTCAATATAGATCTGCATACAATTATTGCCTGGCTGAAGACCAAAATCATAAAGTCTACTGGCCGGCTCTGGGCAGGCCCCATCAACGGCTTTAGCACTAAATAATGTGTTTTTTGCATTTTCAATAAAGTTTTGCCAACCAATCGTAGATCCCATATATTTTCTAAATATTTGACCCTCTTCTATGGCTGATGGCAGAGGGATAACTAGGTAATATGAGCGGCTAGGTATTGCGCCGGATATAGTAAAATCATATAAACCTATAGGGTAATCATAATCTATATCTTCAATGCCCTCGGATACTTGTAATTTCTGCTCGGTAATAATCTCAATAATTTTTTCTTTACTCACTAAAACAGAATTTTTGGCACTGGCAAAGGCCATTTCTCCAAGTACCAATTTGGTTCCCACCGGTGCTTGCAACACAGCATCTGAGCTTTCATCAGCAGGCGCTAAATTCGATTCTTCAATATTATCCATATAGTCGACAATGCCATCATTGTCAGAATCTGCATATCCTTCATCTGCATCAAAGACACCATCACCGTCTGTATCTATTTCCGTTGATAATTCAGGAGCAACTTCCATTAGTTTAATATCAGTTTTAACCTCAGTTACAGAATCTATCTCAGCACTGTCATTGGCCTTTGCCGTGATAGAAAATATACCGGGTTTTAACTGACTAGGATCAATAATCAGAATTTTCTTATTATCTTGAATCTCGTTAGACACAACTGCAGGAGCCTGATCTGCCTCTATCTGCCAATCAAACTGATGTGTGTCCCCAATGTTTGGGTCAGTTACTGAAGCCGTAAAGATAACTTCTCCCTTATCTGCAGCAATAACTCGGCCTAAGTTATCTCCCTGCTCTACCTGCACAGTTATCTGTGGCGGCAAATTACCATCAATAATTGAAATTGTTCGCTGAGTGACTGAACCCAAAACTGCATTTGTAGCGCTATCAAGGGTAATTTCAATGGTTTCGTCATTTTCGGGCTCATCATCAACAAAAACATCAATACTAAAGCTCGCTTCTCTGCCCTGATCAATTGTGATTTGGCCATTATTCAGAACAATCTGATAATCTTTATTATTTATTGCAGACCCAGAAACTGTATAGGGAATCTCTACGGGATAATCCGCCGCATCGCCACTCAATATCGCTCTAATATTTACCTCACCACCCTCGGCAATCAAAGAGGATGGCGTAAGATTAACTAGGGGTAAAACTTTAACCACCTGCACTGCTTTTGATTGGTTGCCCTGACTGTCCGTAGCCGTCCATGTAATTTCATGTCGACCCGCACTAAAGGGCCCCCTATAGCTCGCCACAGGCTGTAATTCGGCATTAGAGCCGTCTGTTGCTGTAGCTACGCCAATATCAACCGTTGTCATACGGCCGGTTGAAACTACCTGAATATCATCAGGAATAATCAATTCAGGCAATCCCGGATTTGGGTTAACCCGAGGATCTGTTCCAGCTAAAAATTCATCTAAATTTGAGACGCCATCGCCATCAGAATCGGTGTTTTTATCACCCACATTCGTAATATCGAAGCCATGCTCACGCTCATACGCATCTGCCATGCCATCACCATCAGTATCTTTTGAGTAGGCTGCATTAAATTTAAAAGCATCATCAACTGAAGCAATGCCATCATTATCTTCATCTAAATCACAGGCATCGCCGATAGTGTCTTTATCAAAATCTAGCTGATTTGTATTGGCTACATTAAGGCAGTTATCAGTAGTATTTTTTACTTGATCATTGTCTTTATCTTCATCACAGATATCGCCAACAAAGTCATTATCCAAATCTAGCTGATCTGTATTGGGTATAGTTGGACAATTATCACTATTGTTTTTAATTCGATCATTATCTTTATCAACGTCACACATATCGCCTACAGTATCTGAATCCAAATCCAGTTGATTGGGATTAAATATATTAGGGCAGTTATCGAGAATATTTTCCACCCCATCATTATCTTTATCGGTATCACAGATATCCCCAAAAGAATCAGCATCCAAATTCAGCTGTTTTGGATTGACTATATTGGGGCAATTGTCACTGCTGTTCACTATGCCATCATTATCAACATCGGGATCACAGGCATCACCCATAGTGTCTGCATCAAAATTCGCTTGATTTGTATTAGCTGTATTAGGACAGTTATCGGCATTATCACCTATGGTATCCGCATCAGAATCGGATATTTCACTAGCATCATTGGGGAAACTATCAAAAATGTCTGCCGTGGAGTCTCTATCTGTATCTGCAGTTATTAATGCGACTATTTTTTCAATGCTCTCAATAGCTGATGAATCTTGCTCTTCGATCACAGAATTAACTGTTTCAATATCAGCCTGAACTAAGTGGGGTAAGCCTATAGTCTTGTAATCATCTAATGTAGGACTGGGATTGTTGGTACTATCGACACTGTAGACTTGAATTGTATGGGTAGCGATAGCCTTATTGACTTCCACCTGAATGTTTTCGACCTTTCCCATTGGTTGATTATCGCTCGCGATCATTTGTCGAATAGCCAACAAATTATTATCCGTTGCCCCCTCAACACCCAGTAATTCAAGCTGTTGTTTACTCAGCGTATCGGTCTTTCCCTGTGCTTGGTTTATTACTGAGGTAGCTGCTTCCACCAAAGCCTGCAATTTAGCAATAGTATCAACATCAGTCTTATCACCCAATGCAATCACATCGTTTAATAAGCTGATAGCCTCAGCATTCTGAGTGACATCTGTAATCCCTACATTGCTAAAGTCATCAGCAATAGGTGCCGTAGAACTAGCCGAACTATCGGCCGCGTAATTAAGAATAATATTATAGCTACCCACTAGTTGCTGTATCTGGGCTTGGGCTTGGGCTTGGGCTTGGTCTTGGTCTTGATTTTGATTATCAGTATCCACCGCTTTTATTGCATCATTAATTGAAGTCAGATTGAAATCGGAAACGCCAGTGATTCCGGCATTTACATAATCGGTAACTAAATTATTATTAATATCAGTCCTCAGCTGACTGAGCGCCTGATCTAATATTTGGGTAGTTGTATTTGAACTGGTAACAGACTCCAGCGTACCCTGACCATCGGTATAACTCACAGTAACGATAACTAACTTATTAATATCAGCCTGCGTTAATTGGTATGTGATTTGATCAGCGCCAGCAATATTCTGGTTATCCGCTCGCCACTGGAAGCTGACAGTTCCCTGACCATCGGCATCCGTTAGTTCATGATTGGCAGTTAAAGTCTGTCCCTCAGCCACTATGCCACTAATAGTCACCTCACCCTCCGGCGCATCATTCACCGAGGCAATATTGATAGTCACCGTTGCTGGCTCACTATCCTCCTCACCATCACTGGCGGTGTAGGTAAAGCTGTCACTCGTTGCAGTGTCCGAAGTGCTGGTATAGGTCAAAGTGCCTGTGATTTTATAGGGGGATTCAGGAGAAACACTTGTAATTTGATTATTGCCATCTTTAAGGTAACCATTTAACGGTAAGCCTGTGATCAGAAAAATCATGAGGTCCTCGGCATCTTCGTCAGTGCCTTCCAGTGCAATAGCTGCGGTTTGCATCTGCTCTGTGGCCTCTACTGCATTATCACCCGTTAGGGGCCTAGCTACAGGCCTATCATTCGTAGTAGTTACGTCGGGTGTTGCAGTCACAAGGACTGCAGAAGATACAGTGTCTGCATTATCATCTGGGCTTGATGACACCGTGTCAAAAGGGTCTTCTAGCGAAATATCAGGCATATCAGGATCCGTAGGCTGACTATTTGATCCACCAGAAGAAGATGACTGATTGGTTTGAACCTCAATGACATTTAGGCTGATCGGATCTAATGGATCACCGCGATTAATGGCATCAATGCCAACTTGAGTCAAAAAGATCTTTTTTTCTGTAGTATCGAGGCTGTAATGATTATTGCCGTTAGTCCCCTCCTCGAAAGTCACGGTTAATTCATCACCATCAAGATCCTCAGTTTGATAGCTAGCCGCGGCTGACACACCAGCCACTAAACCGCCGGCATCTTCGATAAAATTAGTAACAGTCAAAGTCACTGTTGGCGGATTATTTACATCTGCTACAGCAATGGTAAATGACTGCTCAACCGAATCTGTTCCGTCATCCACCCTAATTACAATCTCATATGTGCCTATTTCAGCATGCATATGAACTGGAATACCTGAGAGGATTCCTGTTGCTGCATTAAAGCTCAACCATTCTGGAATACTGTTAGCAGAAAGACTCAGAGTATCCCCTTCCACATCACTGGTGGTGACTGAATAACTATAGAGCTGATTTTCAGTAGCATTAGTGACAGCATTACTAGTAATAATGGGTGCATCATTAACAGCATTTAAGAAGACATTAATTGTTTGAGTACTGATACCGCCAGCATCATCTGTAACATTAATCATAAACGCATCTGCACCAGAGTAATTAGCAGGTGGCGTGTACTGCCATAAACCACTTATCTGATCAATAGTGGCAGTGCCTTGTGTGGGGTTTTCCGCAACAGTGTAATAACTCCCATCCGTTAGGCCATCCACATCCGTCGCTGTCAGTGAACCGATAATATCGTTGTTTTCATCGCCTATTCCACCGATATTGCCAGAAAATTGTGCAGCATCATCCACTGGGTTTACCGTTACGGAAATAACCTGATTGGTAGTGCCGTAAGCATCATCTGTAACAGTAACCGTAAATGTATCTGCACCAAAGTAATTAGCAAATGGCGTGTACTGCCATACACCACTGATCTGATCAATAGTGGCTGTGCCTTGTAAGGGATCTACCGTAACAGTGAAATAACTCTCATCCGTAAGACCTTCTTCATCGGTAGCTGATAAGGTACCAGTGATATTCATATCCTCGTTGCCTAAACCATTGGTATTGCCACTGAATTGTGCGGAGTCATCTACTGCTGTTACTAAAGGCCAGCCAATCCCTGTTGCAGATTTCTTTCCATCTGTTACCGTAAGATTGATCGGATTTAGAGAACTACCTGTGTTGATTCTACTGATAGCCGTCTGTGTCAGAAAAACTTTTTTTTGTAGCATATCAAGGGTGTAATGACTATTGGCACCATCGGTAAACGTCACTGTTAATTCATCATTGTCGGCATCCTCAACCACATAAGTGCCAGCTACAGTACTTCCAACAACTAAGCTGCCAGAATCTTCAATAAAATTATTTGACGTTAATTGAATAGTGGGTGCAACATTTGATGGGACAACATGAAAAGCCCTGGAGCCGGCATTAAATATATACAGCTTGTACTGATCATTTGTTATTCTGGATGTGGGTATGGCAATATATGTACCAGCCTGAAGAGTTTGTGGTGGAATATAAGAATCATAATAAGTACCACTGCTATCATTAGCCGAACCAAACCCAATACGATCGCTATTATTAACCCCCGCAATACCTGCATTACCTGAATCATCATCCGCAGCATGCATTATTACATTTTGACCGTCGTCAGTAATCTTTAGAAGAAACAGATATACATCAGCTTCTCTAGTACTATCTAATAAAATCCTAACTTCCTTTTGGGAATCAATAGTAAAACGATATTTTGGCCCGCTAATTGTGTCCAATACTGACAGTGGTTTCTGAATGCCCACAGTTGTAAATATGCTACCGTATGAGGAATATCTAGCATCTGAGTCACTCCATGCACCTGAGTATATGTAATCGTCAAAACTAGAACTAAAAGTAACTGTAAGCTGATAGTCTGTATTTTTCTGCGGAAGATATGTTGTAGCTACAATAATGTACTTACCTGGATCAAGGGTCTGTGTTATTTGTGAATTGCTACCAAGCCCAGGACCATTATCATTATATGCAATTTGCTGTATTTGATTATTATTATCCGTTGATAGTAAAAAAAGATAGGTATCCTCAGGGCTATTAAGATTAATTATCACATTTGCTTGGTCGGTCAACTCAAAAGCATATTGACCATCGACAATATCTTGTAAACTATTTGCCTGAATGGCACTTGCCACTGAAGTCTTTCCCTGAGAAGAATTCCAATTCCCCAAAAATGTCTCAGCAAAAGCATTTTGCGAAGCCATTATGGGCAACAATATGATTATCCAAATACATCCTCTGTGTAATTTCTTCATCAAAAAATCACCCACTCCCTGTGGTTTTATTTCGATAATTGCAATCCATGCATCTCAATGAAAAGAAATGAAACATAACCTATATTATTCATATTAGAATAAATATTAAGCCTGTGCATAAATCTGTTAACAAATAAATAGGATTAATTTGAAAGGAAAAGAACAGACATTGATGACTCGAAAAGAAAAGGATTTACCAAACAGGTTTTACACTGATTGGGCGTTTTTAGGGTTTTTACTGTTACCAGTAGCAATATGGCTAATTATCTATTATCAAACGAGCACAGTGGCTATGTTTGACGGTTGGTCATTATTACAGGTTGTTTTAATTTACCCTGTGATAGAAGAAATAATTTTTAGAGGAATTTTACAGCCTTGGATTGCACAACGATGGAAGCAAACCCTATTTAAATTCTCAGCGGCAAACCTAATAACCAGCGGCATTTTTGCAATGCTACACCTCGTTGAGCACGAGGCTATATGGGCAATAGGGACATTTATTCCATCACTAATATTTGGATATAGTCGAGAGCGCTATAACAGACTATTAGCCCCAATTATCTTGCATGGCACATACAATGGGGGGTATTTTTTAATTGGCGCAACCCTTGTTATTTAAAAGCAAAGAGCTGCGCCAGAGAGAGATTATGAATCCAATACGGTGCGTATTGATTGGGTTAAGTAATCAATATTAGTGGAATTAATACCCGCCAGATTCACCCGTGTAGAGCCCACAATATAAATCGCAAACTCCTCACGCAATCGGTTTAGCTGATCAGAGGAAATACCCAAGAAAGAAAACATACCCTGTTGTTGCTTAATATGACTAAAGTCCATACCAGCGGCATTATCGTTAATACCATCGGTCAACAGAGTACGCATTGATTTAATCCGCAACCTCACCTCTTCCAGCTCGGCTTGCCAATTGGCACGCAACTGGTCATCTCCCAAAATAAGAGAAACCAATAGAGCACCATGAGCTGGTGGCATAGAATAAATTTGACGAGCAATAGACATAGATTGTGCAGAAACTATTTTAGCCTGCTCAGCTGACTCAGCCACTAGGGTAATAGAACCCGTTCGCTCTCGATAAAGACCAAAGTTTTTTGAGCATGAAGAAGCAACCAATAACTCCGGCAAGCGATCCGCCATCATACGCAAGCCATAGGCATCAGCATCTAAGCCCTGACCTAAACCCTGATAGGCAATATCAATAAACGGGATAAAACCTCTTTCAAGGGCAATATCAGCAATTTGATCCCAGTGTTCAGGCTGTAAGTCGGCGCCTGTAGGGTTATGACAGCAACCGTGCAATAAGACAACATCACCAGCTGGCACGCGATTTAAGGTTTTCATCATGGCATCAATATTAATGCTATGGCTGGTTTTATCGTAGTAAGGATATTCTTCAATCTCAAAACCCGCACTTCCCATTAGCGGGATATGGTTCGGCCAAGTGGGCACACCCACCCATAGTTTGGCGTCGGGGCGAGCTCGCTGAACAACCTCAGCGCCCACGCGTAACGATCCAGAACCACCCGGCGCTTGAAGCGTCACTAAACGATCAGAATTTAAAATACTGTGATCAGCGCCAAACAGCAGCGCCATCATCAACTGGTTATAGCCAGCATCACCAGCAATTCCCTGATAGGCCTTGGTATTCTCCAGCTCCATCAGTTTAGCCTCAGCTAATTTCACTGATTTCATAACAGGTGTTCGACCACTGTCGTCTTGGTATACGCCCACACCCAAGTCAATTTTGTGATCTCTACTATCAGCTCTAAAAGCTGCCATTAATCCTAAAATAGGGTCACCTGCAACAGGCTTTAAACGCTCAAACATTTCGGTAGCTCCTAACTACGGCCATTTGTACCGGCATTTTACTACGGATTGATGCTCTTGTTCAGGAAATTTCACCAATAAATTGCAAAACAAGCTGGTTAAATAATTCTGGCTTTTCTGCGTGCATCCAATGGCCCACATCATTAACTGTTTGCACAGAGGATTTTGGAAATAAACTATGAATAATTGGTAGGTGTTGTTGCTCAATATAATGGGAATTTTCACCTTTCAAAAATAGGCATGGGGCGGTGAAACCATCGCCCACTGGCGCCACAGATAAATGGTTTTCATAGTTAGCTTTAATGGCATTAATATTGATTTTAAGTTCAAAATTTCCCGCCGTATTTCGACGTAAATTCTTCAACAAAAATGCACGCACAAAAGGCTCAACACCCTGCTTAGATAAAAAAGAATCCGCCATCTTTCTATCTTGAATTAATACTTTAGATAAATCATATAGGTTATTGATAATATTGGTATTATTATCAATATATTTAACAGGGGCTATATCAACAACAACCAAGCTTTTAAGCCTATTAGCCTCGCTCATTGCCAGCTGCATAGCCACCTTTCCGCCCAGCGAATGACCCACAAAATACGCGCTAGAAATCGATAAATAATCCATTAGTTCAACAAGATCTTGAGCCATAGATAATAGACTCATTTCAGAGTGATGGGGCGAGTCACCATGGTTGCGAAGATCCACTGAAATCACCCGATAATTGGGTGCAAGCGCACGGGCTAAATTACCTAAATTAGATAGGGAGCCAAACAAGCCATGGATAAGAAAAACAGGGTCGCCAACGCCCTGCTCTGAATAATTAAGCCGCATAAAAAAGCAAAACTCATTACAAAAAAACCGACCTATAGTTTACATTATTTAGCGAACTACAGGTCGGTCTTTTGTTTTACTTTGCCAATTAGACTATCTAAGGGCTGATCTATTTTGCATTAGGTGTTGGGTCATAGATAACTTGGTCACGAGTGACTGAAGGCTTACCATCATTAATAATATCCTTATTAGCTGGTTTGGATTTCAGTTTTTGCGCATGATCATAGCCCTCTAATCTTGGTCTTAGTGACCGAATACTATCTACATCGAGTGAATGATCGTACCTACCTTTAAATTCATCACTTATACCAAGATATCGTCCGGCATCTAACACTTTCACTTTAAATTTATTACCTTGGTCATCTTTTAGTTCAGACCCATCTGGGATTGAAATTCTATCTATAAACCACCAACTCTCCGACAAACCTATATAGATCCTCTTTTTTGGAAATCCCCTCAAATCACCATGCTTATGGTAAGTTAGTGCAATTTCGCCCGCATCCATATCCGCATTTTCAGGCACGTCATAATAAAGCGTTCTAGGCCCGGAATAAGCTGGCTTTCCGAGGGAATTATACAAAGAAAATTTCGGCAAGAAATTTAGATGGATATTATAGTAGCTGTCAAAATCAGCTTTGCCGGACTGATTAGGGCAATAATTACCTCCCTCATCATCACATTTGAGCTTTTCTAGATCATCAGCTGAAATGAGCAATGGCTCTCTTTTAAAGTTCTCATTAAGTTCGTCTTGTAGACTCGCCATTGAACCCTCGCTCCCTCGATCAGCTGCCAAGAATTTTTCTCTTAACTCCGGACTCAGAGTGATAAATTTGCCATTACTATCTTTAAGGCCCGCTTCAGAAATACTATAGGAAAGTAGCTCAGATTTCGGTACTACGTCACTATATTCCTCGTATGGACTTGCCACCTGTGAAAAGTCATATCCCTCTGCATCGCCTTTATTTTCAAGAAGATTATTAATCTGCGACATAGTTTTACCAAGAGCATCACTGGTGATGCAGTTTTCTACGCAATACCATAGTTTATCATCCATCGCAGCCATTTCAGCCAAACGAATCAACCTATTCGAATAATATTGAACTCGGTTTTTTGCACTATCATCTTCTCCAAGAGATTTAGGCTCAATCAGCTCGACATCAATAGCTTTTGGCCTTAAGTAATATATCTCTTCAGAGCTTTTACCGTATAAATTTAGCTTTCTGAATTCCGTTGTATCCTCCAAAAGATGCAGATATTGTTGGTATTGTGGCAACACAAATGTACCCAGCGGATGAGCAAATACCTGAATATCAATAAATTCAGATTTTTCATTTGTTACCTGCCCTACTAATGAAAAACTAGAATCCTCTGTTATCAATCGAGACCCATCAAGGTTGTAAACACCATACTTATAAACATCGAGAGAAGAGTCCTTTTCTTTCGTGGTAAAACATTGTTCATCAGTTATAAAATCTTTTTTATCATAGTCAGGAAGAGGCTCAGTCGTTATTCGTGAGTAAAAGTTTTGTGGAGACGTCATTGTTTTTATTTCTCTAGCGTCAAAATTAATTTTATCTACAGCAACTAATTTTTTACAAAAGCTTTTATCTGCATCATTAATAAAAAAACTGTAGAAAAGTAAATAATCACTCTCACCCTCTTTACCATAAGACTCCTTAATTTCAGTAAAGCCCCCGGCTATATCGCCATTATCTCTGAAGACTGCTGACGTCTTCTCAAAATCTAGCAAATCATCCTCGTCTTTATTATCAAATGTCACAGTAAGCATGTTCTTGTCCACTTTAAGATAACCAAGGCTATTAAAACGGCTTTCAAGCCCTTTATCCTGAGGCTCAAAATTAGACCAAAGCATTTCAAAATCACCATAGGGTGCTTCAGGTGAAACCCCTGCTGTCTGCTCAATTTGAATGAATAATGTTAAATCTATATCAATATCTGGTATTTTGGGAGACATCCAAGCATTGATATTAACTGGGGCATCATTAGAGTCACGAGTAACATTGACAACATTTTCTATATACTCAAGACCAGACTGACAGTCATCACCGTGAACGATCGCAAGGTAGTTGCCATCATTAACAAACTCCTCAGGCCTCATCGATGATATATAACAGACAATATCATTAAGCATTTCTAGATTTTCATTGACTGTATCGTTGACAGAAATAATCTGCTGATCTGTTTCGTAATCTGTCGTTGCCGTAACGAAGCCAGAAGAAAGTAAGGCAAAGAGGGTAATTGCTAGTAAATTTTTCATCATTAATTACTCCTTTAAATCCAGAATCACGATTGAGTCGGGGAATTTATAACCGGCCATAGCAGCTGCTTTTTGATTATCGCCGTTTTGTGTGCCGGATTTCTTGGCGTCAGACCCACCGCCACAGCCAACTAGTGCAGAAAAAAAGAACAAAATAAGTATAAATCGATGAGTCACAGCGCAGCTCCTTTGCCTTTGATTGAAACAGTCTTGGTTAAAACTGCTTAAAAACGAATTACCTAAGTAAAATTCTAGATTAAATAACCGACCCTTGCTCAAAACAGCATGAAATTATTAATAATAGAATAATTCCCTCAAGGCAATAAGCATTGATTTCAGCTGTACAAAAAACTATGGTTGAATTTCTAGGCAACAAAATGAGTGCTATATACTGAATATATCGACATTTTTTTATAGGCTGTATCACTTAGGGCTAAAGCTAATAATTAGCGCCCTTCCCCCGCCCAGCCCTATCTTATTTAAGGGTGACAATGCCCTTGAGTCACTTATTGCCGATATGCAAGCTAATAAGCTTAATCGATTACTGTTGGTGACTGATAAGCAAATTCATGCCTTAGGCTTACACATTGAATTAGCCGATCAGCTTGATAAACAGGCTATTACCACAGAGCTATATAGCGATGTTGAGCCCAATAACCCAATCCATTCTATTCAACAGGCACTAAGTCATTACCAACAAACACAATGCCAAGGCGTTATATGCTTGGGCGGCGGATCGGTGATGGATTGCGGCAAACTAGTAGCAGCCCGAATAGCCAGACCTGATAAAACCACTGTTCAACTTAAAGGATTATTTAAAATACGCCGTCAACTGCCGCCGATTTATGCCATACCCACAACTGCGGGCACAGGCTCTGAAACAACTGTCGCTGCCGTGGCATTTGACCCCATCGCCAAACAAAAATTTGCTGTTACTGACCTTTGCCTATGCCCCAGAGCCGCGGTGCTTTTACCTAAGCTAACCTATGGCCTGCCCCCTCAGATTACAGCCCACACGGGTATGGACGCTCTAACCCATGCTATTGAGGCCTACTTAGGCATTATAGGTACCGATTTCACGCGACAAAAATCTCTTGAGGCCTGCGGCTTAATTTTCGCCAACCTTTTACCGGCCTATCAACAGGGTCGCCATCATCAATATAGAGAGAGTATGCTACTGGCGTCTTTTTATGCCGGCGAGGCTTTTACTCGCGCCTCTGTGGGCTATGTGCATGCTATTGCCCATAGTCTAGGTGGCTATTACGGCACAGCCCATGGTCTTGCTAATGGGATTGTTCTTCCCAAGGTGTTGCGCTGGTATGGCCGTTCTGTGGAGGATAAATTAGCCACATTAGCAGCGCATTGCCAAATAGGTGTTAATAAAACCTCTTCAGCCGCCAAGGCATTGGCATTTATTGAAGCAATTGAAGCGTTAAATCAACAGATGGCGATTCCCGCAGGGCTGGGCGAACTAGAACCAAAGGATATCCCATCTCTGGCTAAACAAGCCTTAAAAGAGGCTCATCCCGAGTATCCCGTGCCTAAATTTATGGATCTAAAAAGCTGTGAACAGCTATTGGAAAGTTTGCTAATAGCGCAATAACCGCAGTAATTTAGGTTATTTTTTTGGTTTGAATAATTGCTCCAAAGCGCTATGCAAGTCACTATAGTTAAACTGAAAGCCCTGCTGTTGCAGTTTTTGCGGAATAACCGATTGCCCCTGAATCATTAGTTCATCGCCCATCTGGCCAAACAGCAGTTTAACAATGGCGGCTGGCATAGGCGCTATAGCCGGTCGCTTTAATACCTTGCCTAATGTTTTGGCAAATTCTCGGTTAGTCACTGGCTGTGGTGCTGTGCAGTTAATAGGGCCAGTAATATCATTTTGCATCGCATAGATAATAATCTTGACCATATCCTCTATATGAACCCATGGCATCCATTGCTGACCTGAAGCAATTGGACCGCCTAGGCCAAACTTAAAGGCTGGTAGAAGCTTGCTGAGTGCGCCCTGCTGTCCTAAAACAATCCCTGTGCGCAAAAGGCATACTCGAGCGCCTAGCTGATCAAATTGCTGAGCGGCGCTTTCCCATCCAGCACAGAGTTGGCTTGAGAAATTAGGTTCTACTGCACCCTCTTCAGTAACCGGCTGATTATTGGCTATTCCACCACCGTAATAACCGATAGCTGAACCACTGATAACTATCGAGGGCGGCTTATCGGCCTGTTTGAAATACTCATAGAGTGCTTGCGTGGTTTGAATACGACTTTGGCTGATGGTGGCTTTGCGCTTTTCGCTCCAGCGTCGATCTGCTATTGGCTCGCCGGCAAGATTAATCAGAATATCAATAGGCTGGTTTAGTTGCGTTAAATCGCTAATACACTGCACGGACTGGGGCAATACTTTTACTGCCTTTTCGGGGTTTCTACTAAGCACTATCAATTGGTAACCTGAACGTTCCTCGACAGTGCTAGCAAGCCTCATACAAAGGTTGCGACCAATAAACCCACTACCGCCTGTGACTAAAATAGTTTTCATTACAACCCTTTAAAATATGCTTTGTGTGTTAATAATACGCAACTGTGGTTAATTCTGCTTAGATTGTTTTGCGTGCTTTGATTTGTATTGCTAAAATGCCTCCTTTGATCATCACAACTTCTCTTTTTAACTTTATATCTGGGTACAAACTATGAGCCTCGCTGACAAAGTGTTGTCGGTAAACAATGATTTACCAATCCGAACTAATTTACCTGTACATAGTGGCAAGGTCCGCTCTGTTTATTGGCTAACTGAAGCCGATAGCCGAAGACTAATTAAAGAAAACAACTATGACGTAGCGCCTGATTCACCCTTGGCAATTATGGTAATCAGCGATCGGATCTCTGCCTTTGAATGCATCTGGAAAGGTGAAGGTAACATGCAGGGTGTTCCTGGAAAGGGAGCGGCGCTTAATGCTATCTCAAACCATTGGTTTAAGTTATTCCGCGAGAATAACCTTGCTGACAGCCACATTCTTGATATCCCCCACCCCCTAGTATGGATTGTTCAAAAAGCTAAACCAGTGATGATTGAGGCCATATGTCGTCAATATATTACCGGTTCTATGTGGCGCTCTTATGTCAAAGGTGAGCGTAATTTCTGTGGCATTGAACTACCTGATGGCCTTGAGAAAGATCAAAAACTGCCAGAATTATTAATTACACCATCAACCAAAGGTATCCTTGAGGGTATTCCTGGTGTTCCTGAAGTAGATGATGTGAATATTTCGCGCTCTGATATCGAAAACAATCATGCTGCCTTTAAATTTAATTCACTTGAAGATATCAATGTGTATGAGGAATTACTCCAGCAGGGTTTCGATGTTATCAGTGATGAGCTAGCTAAGTTAGATCAAATATTTGTCGATACAAAGTTTGAATTTGGCTATGTGAAAGATCGTTCGGGTGCAGATAAACTCATTTATATGGACGAGGTAGGCACGCCGGACTCTTCGCGTATTTGGGATGGTGAGCAATATCGAGAAGGCGCGGTGGTAGAAAACTCTAAAGAGGTATTCCGCCAGCTTCTTTTAAATCACTTTGAAGATTCCGATATCCTCCTAGATAAGAATCGTATGGATGAGCGCTATGCATTGGCTAGAGACAATGAGCTACCTGAATCTATGATGATGGAAGTGTCTAACACCTATGTGAGCATCGCTGAGAAGATCACTGGGCAAGCATTGCCTCTTTCAGCTAATCCTAAGGCTGAAATAATCGAAATATTAAGCGATAAATACAATCTAATCGATCAATAAAACTGAAAATTCACAGGCGCTAGCGAGAAACAGAGATGACCACTGAACAAAACCTAAATATTGATCCTAGACGCCTGTTTAATCTTGGCGCTAACCTTATAGCGGCTGGATTTATCAAACAAAATTCTACTGAAGCAAAAAAGCTCTTCAAAGAGCTTAAACAGGGTGATGCCATTAAGGGCGGTCAATTAAAATCAGAGAAAACTGGTGAAGTTATCCCCATCAAACTTGAACTGGATCGCAAAGAATTTCGCGGCCAATTTAACTTCCCCAATTTTGATGTTTCGATTCGCGCACTGCTGCAAAAATTTGAGACCGAAGTGCGCAAGGACAAAGAACTTAAAACTCTGCGCACCCTGACAAATCCGGAGACCGGCGAAGTACTTTTTAATGTACCTAGCGGATTGAGTATTGATGACAATATCAATGTACTTATGATGGCGGTTAAGCCCGAGAGTGACTGCATAATTGTTAAGCTTGCTTTTATGGAGCCTGAACCATTTTTGGTTGAGACTCCAGAAGACTAAAGCAATTAGCTTTGATTTAGGGCAGTAGTCATTTCTACTACTGCTTTCTTACCATCGCCATACACCATCAGCGTGTGATCCATAGCAAACAACGGATTAGGTAATCCAGCAAACCCTGGACTTAATGAGCGCTTAATAACCACCACATTCTTCGCCTTATCCACATTGAGAATTGGCATACCATAAATGGGGCTGCCCTCTGCTTCGCGCGCCATGGGATTAGTCACATCGTTAGCGCCAATCACAATGACCACGTCAGTGTCTTCAAAGGTGGGGTTAATTCGATCCATTTCTACTAACTTGTCATAGGGCACTTCTGCTTCTGCCAGAAGAACATTCATATGCCCCGGCATACGCCCAGCTACAGGGTGAATGCCATACTCGACCTCAATACCCCGGCTTTCCATAGAATCAGCTAACTCGCGCACGGCATGCTGTGCCTGCGCCATGGCCATACCATAACCGGGCACTATGACAACGCGCTTGGCGACTTCTAGCATCATAGC
>JAHEHM010000016.1 GCA_024644585.1 Porticoccaceae bacterium
CCCTGTTTGCGAAAATCATGAAATTTGTAGTCAATATTGTTCAATTCTAGCCAGTTTTTGGCTTTTTTAATCGTATCGCAATTGCTAATGCCATAGAGAATCATGGTATTTCCTTATTCTGTAACTAAGCTTTATTGGCTTTAAAGGGGTTCTTACGATTGGGGTAACAACTAGTACAGATATCGCAAACTCGTCCATCACAGCCACGGGCACTGCAAAACTCGCGCCCATAAAAAATGATTTGTAAGTGTAGGCTATTCCAAGATTCTTTGGGGAACAGTTTTTTTAAATCACGTTCTGTTTGAGTCACAGATTTCCCTTTGGTGAGTCCCCAGCGCTGGGCTAATCGATGTATGTGGGTGTCCACCGGAAAGGCGGGGTGACCAAAGCCCTGAGACATCACCACACTGGCGGTTTTATGACCTACACCGGGGAGTGTTTCCAGCGCATCCATATCCTCAGGTACTTCGCCGTTGTACTGTTCTACAAGAATCTTTGATAGATTAGAAATCGCCTTGGATTTTTGCGGTGCCAGACCACAGGGGCGCACAATCTTATAGATATCATCAACAGGCACATGCTGCATGGTTTGTGCACTATTGCCGAGCTTAAAAAGCGCAGGAGTGACCTGATTGACTCGCTCATCAGTGCATTGGGCACTAAGTAAAACCGCAACTAATAGCTCATACAGATTGCTATGATCAAGAGGAACTGGCGTCTCTGGATAGAGGCTATTAAGTCGCTCTAAAATTAACTGAGCCCGTTGTTTTTTTAACATCAGTAATCCTTGATTACAGACTTAATGTGAATCGTTTAATGCGTTCGGCTGCCTCAATGCAATCCTCAAGGCTGGGTACTAGCGCCAATCTGATTCGACCATCACCTGGGTTACCCTGGTTAGTGGCACGGGAGATAAAGCTACCAGGTAAAACCGTAACATTTTCTTGGCTATACAGGTCGCGGGCAAATACTGCATCATCGATGGGTGTCTTTGGCCACAGGTAAAAACCCGCCGGTGGCATATTAAATTCTAGAACACCGCTTAGAATACTGCCCACAGCCTCAAATTTCTGCTTATACAGATGACGATTCTGCAGTACATGTGACTCGTCGCTCCAAGCGGCTATAGAGGCTTTTTGAACAGGCAGTGATAGGGCACAACCATGATAGGTGCGATAGCGAAAAAAGAAGTCCAGTAACTGGGCATTTCCAGCCACAAAGCCAGAACGTAAACCGGGTAGGTTAGAGCGTTTAGAGAGGCTATGTAAAACAATGCAGCGTTCAAATTGATCGCGTCCTAGTTTTTGGCAGGCCTCGAGGATTCCCAGTGGGGGATTTTCTTCATCGCGGTAGAGTTCTGAATAGCATTCATCATTGGAAACAATAAAGTCATATTTATCGGCCAGTTCGAAGGCTTTTTTGTAATAGGCCAGCGACAGAGTTGCACCGGTTGGATTGCCGGGCGCGCATAGCTGAAGTAGCTGACAGCGTTGCCAGATGGCTTCAGGGACTGCATCTAGATCGGGCACAAAGCCATCATCTGAATTACAGTTGAGATAATAGGTATCGGCGCCCGCAAGTAATGCCGCACCTTCATATATTTGATAGCAGGGATTAGGGCAGACCACTAAGGGCTGGTCGGTTTCAGTGGTATTTACCAGAGCCTGTGTAAAGGCGAACAAAGCTTCTCGCGTACCGGCAACGGGCAATACATTGGCTTCAGGATCAACCGATGCACTGCTGAGGTTAAAACGCTGAGTCAACCAACCTGAAATAGTCTCACGCAGTTCAATTAGGCCCTTGGTGGATGGGTAGTTGGCCAAGCCATCTATGGCATCAATCAGTGTTTGTTTAACAAAGTCTGGTGCGGGGTGTTTAGGTTCACCCACTGAAAGTAAAATAGGCTTAAGGTTTGTGGTTACTGAGGTACTTGCCTTCAATTCTTTTAGTTTCTCAAAGGGATAAGACTGCAAATCTTTAAAGTAGGGGTTCATACCATTATTGCCCGATTTTTATCGATTGTAATAAGGAGTTATCTTCACCGTCCTGAATACGTGTGTCGAGCTCTTCACGGATGGTTTGAATGAGTTTTTCTACCACAGATTCATCATTGAGTGGCTGGTTATCGTTGGTTCTAAGATAAAAGGTATCCTCGACCCGCTCGCCCAGAGTACAGATCTTGGCGTTATATAGGGTTAGATCAAAGCGCATAAAAATATTCGCCAACTGCGCTAATAGGCCCGGTCTGTCTGGGGTAATCACTTGCAGAATACTAGTATTAGTTTCATCGTCACTGCGCAACGAAGCCTTGGTTTTCATAGTAAAACTTTTCAGCTGTCTCGATGTGCGCCGGGTTACCTTGAAGTTCACTTTCCCGGGCGTTTTGATGGCCATAGTTAAAGCGGTTGTGATGCTGGTGCAGAGTCGTTTATTACTTCCTACCGGAAGATCTTTTTCATTTAACACATAGTAAACGTCAAACGTTCGATTATCAGAGGTGGTTTGCAGGCGCGCATCTTGAATAGTAAGCCCCAGTTTGTCCATTGTTGCCGCAACAATGGTGAACAAATTATTTTTGCCTTTGGTATGCACAAAGATCTGAGTGGCAACTGGAATTTCAACCCCGACATCACGAATTTGAATCACCGGCTCATCAGGGGGAGTTTCAATAATTCCGCGAGTGAAAAAAGCGATATCTTCAGTGCGCTCACGCAGGAATAGCTGGTCATCAACATCACCCCAAATATCTTCCGCTTGGGACAGGCTAATATGATGTTGCTCTAACAATTTTAGGGCAGAATTTTTTGCATCTGCTACCCAGGCATCACGATTGACTGGCTCGGTAAGACCAAATTGAAGAATCTGCTTAGTCTCAAAATACAGATTGCTCATAAGAGCACCTTTCCACTCGGTCCATAGACGAGGGTTAGTAGCATTAATATCAGCCACTGTTAGCACCCAGAGGTGGTCAAGATGTCTTTGATCGCCTACATGTTTGGCAAACTTATAGATCACATCAGGGTCTGAGGTGTCCTCACGTTGTGAAATGGTCGACATTAAAAGATGATTTTCGATCAGCCACTGCAACAGAGAGATTTCCTGTGCCTGCAGACCATGACGTTCACCAAACTCTGCAACATCTACGGCACCTAAAACTGAGTGATCACCACCTCGACCCTTGGCGATATCATGATAGAGGGCAGCAATGATAATTAACTCTGGCTTGGGTAAGTTCTTAAAAATATGCGATGAAACCGGAAACTTAGCGGCTTCTTCTGGCTGAACCAGTCGTCGAATATTAGTAATCAACTCTAAGGTGTGCACATCCACCGGGTAGATATGAAATAAGTCATGCTGGGTTTGGCCGACAATTTTACCAAACTCAGGCAGGTAGCTACCTAAAATTCCATAGCGATTCATAAGCTTTAGGTGCACAGAAAGCTTGTAGGGCGATCGCAACAGGCGCATAAACAGATCGCGGTTGGTGGCGTCTTCTCTAAAGTCTGGATCAATTAGCTTGCGATGCAATCTAAGTTGACGAATGGCAGAGGCGCGAATACCTTTAATATTTTCGTTTTCCCCCAAAATAACAAACAGCTCAAGGAGTGCAGAGGGGTGCTGAGTAAAGAGGTCATCATCGGTTGTATCTAGATAATCATCCTTAATCACAAAGCGTTCATTAATTTGCGTGACTGTTTTAATTTTGTTTTTGCGATAAATGGCTTCATCGAGATATTGCAATAACACATCGGTTAATTCACGAATAGAGAGAACCGTTTGATAGTAGCGCTGCATAAATTTTTCAACTGCCAACTTGCCATTGCCATCAGAATAGCCCAGTAAAGAAGCTAATTTGCGCTGATAATCAAACAACAGTCTTTCTTCGCCTCGTTCGGCAATGTAATGAAGTCCGTAACGGACCTTCCATAAGAATTCCTCGTCCATTCTCAGAGTCAGATATTCTTCTTCAGACAAAAAATTGGCGTGCACTAGCTGGGATCGACGATGAACATCAAAGTGGCGTTTGGCTGCCCAATTAATAAGCTGAATATCTCGCAGGCCGCCCGGGGCTTCTTTGACATTGGGTTCAAGGTTATATTCCGTGTCCTGATGCTTATTATGACGGGCTTTTTGCTCATCAATTTTGCCCTGATAAAATTTTGCCGAGGACCAAATTTTCTTAGGACCTGTCTTAATCAACATCTTCTGCAGAAGTTCAGCATTACCACAGAGCAGGCGCGTTTCCATAAGGTTGGTGGCCACGGTAAGGTCAGATTTTGCTTCGTCTACACATTGGGATAATGAGCGTACGCTATGACCAATTTTTAGTTGTATGTCCCATAAAAATGTCACAAAAAGTTCGATGCGTTCGCGGTATCTTTTAGACAGATCCTTGCGCATTAAAATGAGTAGATCAATGTCAGAGTGGGGGTGTAGTTCGCCGCGACCATAACCGCCTACAGCAATAAGGCAGATTTCCTCATCCCATTCATATTGGTTCCAGGCATACCAGAGTAGAACATCGGCAAACTGGGAGGCCTCACTCACTAGAGATCTCGCATCCTCACCCTCTAAGAAGCGATTATCAAAATGATTTTTGGCCGCATTCAGTGCATCCTTAAATACCTGAACGGGGTTGCGGCTTTTTAAGTCTTCAATAAAGCGTTTTTGATCGAAAAAAATCGGAGCTCGACTATTGGGTTGAAGCGGCTGATCAAAAGAAGTATTGGCCATAGGTAATGTAACTTTTGTTTATTGTTGCAGGTTAAGCTGCGCTAAAAGGTTCATCGGGGCGGGCGGTAAAAACTTCAACGCCATCCGCAGTCACCAACATGGTATGTTCCCATTGGGAGGAGAGCCGACCATCCTTAGTTTCAACAGTCCACCCATCGCGTTTAATCTTGGTTTGGTAACGACCGGCATTGACCATAGGTTCGATGGTAAAGGTCATGCCCTCTTTGAGCTCAAGTCCCGTTCCAGGCTTTCCGTAATGCAGGATCTGTGGCTCTTGGTGAAATTCATCGCCAATACCATGACCACAGTAGTCTCTTACAACAGAATAATAGTGGGACTCAGCATAGGTTTGTATTGCATGACCTATGTCACCCAGCCTAACGCCCGGTCTAACCATTTCGATGCCCTTGTAAAGACATTCCTGCGAAACCTTAACCAACCTTTGTGAATGTTCTGGTACTTCACCTACCAGATACATCTTGCTGGTATCCCCATACCACCCATCTTTGATCACGGTGACATCGATATTAATGATGTCGCCTTTTTTAAGGATCTTTTTATCCGAGGGAATACCGTGACAGACCACCTGATTGACAGAGGTGCATACAGATTTAGGAAAACCCCTGTAGCCCAAGCAGGCAGGAATGGCTTTTTGAACATTAACAATATGATCGTGACAGATGCGATCAAGCTCTTCCGTGGATACACCAGGCACCACATACTCGCCTATAAGTTCAAGTACCTCAGCAGCAAGCTGTCCGGCAACTCTCATCTTAGCAATCTGTTCAGCTGTTCTAAGTTTTACAGTCATATTTTTTCCTAGTCTTTCGTAGCCGCACATTGTACCTAAATTCAGGGCTTTTGAGGGGTATCAATAATAAAAAATTATCCACTGAAATGACAATAAAATAGAGGTAAAAGCCAGTTTTGCAAAAACAGTCAAAGAATTAACCGTTTTTCCGCAGTTTTTCTTTATCTAAATCAGTGGTTATGGTATAAAGCGCGCCGGTACGCAATTGGCGTAGCGGTAATATTAATTTAACACTAACGACACACACATGTCGGCACAATAGTCTGGGTGCCTTGAAGCAATAAAGCTGATGGGTTGATTATTGGGATATGTGGAGGCTTAACCCCCAAGAGGAATTTATTATGTCAAAAGTAAGTATGAAAGATATGTTACAAGCGGGTGTCCATTTTGGTCACCAAACCCGTTTCTGGAATCCAAAGATGAGCCAATTTATTTTCGGCTCGCGAAATAAAGTTCACGTTATAAACCTTGAAAATACAGTGCCAGCTTTTAACGAAGCATTAGACGTTCTTCGTGTTGAAGCAGCCAAAGGTAATCAGGTTCTTTTTGTAGGAACTAAACGTGCAGCCAACAAAATTATTAAAGAGCAGGCCGAACGTTGCGGCATGCCTTATGTTAGTCACCGCTGGTTAGGTGGTATGCTAACAAATTACAAAACTATCCGTGCTTCGATTCGTCGCTTCCGCGAACTTGAAACGCAGCAAAATGACGGCACTTTCGAAAAGATCACCAAAAAAGAAGTCCTGATGCGCACGCGCATGAAAGACAAGCTAGAGAACTCTATTGGTGGTATCAAGGATATGAATGGTCTTCCAGATATTCTGTTCGTAGTTGACGTTGATCATGAGCGTATTGCTATCAATGAAGCAAACAAGTTAGGCATCCGCGTTGTGGGCATTGTTGATACAAACAGTGATCCCGATGGTGTTGATCATATTATCCCGGGTAATGACGATTCGATTCGAGCTATTAAGCTTTATGCAGCTTCTGTTGCTGACGCTATCCTTGAGGGTAAGTCTCAAGCAGCTAATGTAACCAGCAAAGACGAGTTTGTTGAAGTCGAAGAGAAGCCTGCTAAAGAAGCAAAAGAAGCTAAAGCAAAGAAAGCGCCAGCTAAAAAAGCCGCTGCTGCTAAAAAAGCTCCAGCTGCTGAAGAAGCGCCGGTTGTTGAAGAGGTTGCTGCTGAAGCACCAGCTAAAGAAGCTGTAGCTGAAGATAAGCCTGAGGCGGCAGCTGAAGATAAGACCGAGGCGGCAGCTGAAGAAGCTAAGTAATTAAACAGTCGACCTAAGGGCCGATTGAGTAATAAATTACGGGGGCCTTTTGCCCCCTTTTTTCTAACTTATTATATGTTTTAGAGAGGAATACAATGTCACAGGTAACAGCATCCTTAGTAAAAGAGCTGCGCGATCGAACAGGTTTAGGCATGATGGAGTGCAAAAGAGCACTTGCAGAATCAGGTGGCGATATTGACAAGGCAATTGATGATTTGCGTAAATCTAGCGGCATGAAAGCGGCTAAGAAAGCAGGTCGAACTGCAGCGGACGGTGTGGTTTCTGTACGTGCAGAAGGCGGTTACGGTATCGTCGTTGAAGTAAATAGTGAAACTGATTTCGTTGCTAGAGACGAAGGTTTTCAAGGCTTTGTTAGCTCAGTTGTCGACGCTGGTTTTACTTCAAAAGAAAATGATATTGCTACCCTAATGTCTGGTGATCTAGAATCAGATAGACAGGCACTGGTTCAAAAAATTGGTGAAAACATCTCGCCGCGAAGAGCAGACAGTATTGAAGCGCCTGTTGTGGGTGGCTATGTTCACAGCAACAATCGTATCGCAGTGATTGTGGGTTTGAGTGGCGGAACAGAAGAATTAGCAAAAGATGTTGCTATGCATGTTGCTGCGGTTAACCCAGCGGTTGTAAATTCTGATCAAATGCCAGCTGAAGTTGTGGCTGCAGAAAAAGAAATTTTTGCCGCTCAGGCAAGAGAGAGTGGCAAGCCAGAAGAAATTATTGAAAAAATGATTGGTGGACGAGTTGCTAAATTCTTAAAAGAAAGTAGCCTAGTAGACCAACCATTTGTAAAAGACCCTGAAACTACGGTGGGTAAACTAGTTAAAGCTAGTGGTGCAGAAGTACTTTCATTTGTTCGCTTTGAAGTAGGTGAAGGTATCGAAGTTGAAGAAGTTGATTTTGCAGCAGAAGTTGCAGCTCAGGTTCAGGGCGCTAGCAGTTAAAAGGCGCTAGCAACAAAAGGGTGCAAGTAATTAATTAAAAGGACTAATAATTATGCCGAATACGGTCAAAGAGAAGCAATATAAGCGAATCTTACTCAAACTTAGCGGTGAAGAGCTAATGGGCGAGGAGGGCTTTGGTATTGATCCTAAGGTTCTCGATCGAATGGCATTAGAAATTGGACAGCTGGTGGGTATTGGTGTTCAAGTTGGTCTAGTTATTGGTGGCGGTAATCTCTTTCGAGGTGCCGCCCTCAATGCAGCAGGAATGGATCGTGTTACTGGCGATCATATGGGTATGTTAGCTACCGTTATGAATGCACTTGCCATGCGCGATGCATTAGAGCGTACTAATATTTCTTCCCATGTAATGTCATCAATCCCAATGAGTGGTGTGGTCGAGCACTACGATCGACGTAAAGCTATTCGTTATCTAAAAGACGGTGATGTGGTTATTTTTGCCGCTGGTACTGGTAATCCATTTTTTACTACTGATTCAGCAGCCTGCCTGCGTGGTATCGAAATTGATGCCAACGTGGTACTAAAAGCAACCAAGGTTGACGGTGTTTATTCAGCCGACCCCATGCTTGATCCAGATGCTGAGCTTTATCATAGTCTCACTTACGACGAAGTACTCAACAAACAGCTTGGGGTTATGGATATGACAGCAATCTGTCTATGCCGCGAGCACAAGATGCCATTGCGCGTCTTCAGAATGTCAAAACCAGGTGCCTTACTTAACCTTGTAGTTGGTGGTGATGAAGGCACACTAATTGATGAGAAATAAAGAGGTTTAAGGTGATAGAAGAATTTAAAAAGGATGCAGAACAGCGAATGGCCAAGGCTATTGACGCACTGGGTGTTGCCTTTAATAAAATCCGCACGGGTAGGGCACACCCAAGCCTGTTAAATGGCTTGTCCGTCGATTATTACGGTGTTGCCACGCCTTTAAGTCAAGCAGCTTCAGTTACCATTGAAGACTCTCGTACGCTGGCCGTATCACCCTATGAAAAGTCGCTGGTTCCCGAAATTGAAAAAGCCATTATGAAATCAGAACTGGGACTAAACCCCAGTACAGCAGGCACGGTAATTCGCATCCCATTGCCGCCCTTAACTGAGGAAACTAGAAAAACCTATGGTAAGCAGGCGCGTCAAGAAGCAGAGGGGTCGCGAATTTCAATTCGAAACATCCGTCGTGATGTACTTTCTGATATTAAAGATTTGTTAAAAGAAAAAGAAATCAGTGAAGATGAAGAACGTAAAGGACAGGACGATGTTCAAAAGATAACTGATAAGTTTATTGCCCGAGTGGAAGAAGCACTTGCGGCAAAAGAAAAGGACTTAATGGAGATCTAATTCTCTTGTCAAAAACATGAACAAAGAATCCAGCGTTTCGGCACACCCGCTTAAGCATGTAGCGATTATTATGGATGGTAATAATCGTTGGGCTAAGCAGCGAGGGCTCTCTGGAATAGCAGGTCATAAGGCAGGTGCAGAGCGAATTCGCGGTCTGTTACCTCATGCTCGTCAACAGGGCATTCAGACAGTTAGTCTTTTCGCCTTCAGCAGTGAAAATTGGCATCGTCCAGCGCTTGAAGTGCGCGGTCTAATGTCTTTATTTTCCTCTTACCTCAAGCAAGAAGCCAAGGTTTTGCGGGACGATAATATTCGCCTCAAAATCATTGGTAATCGCGATCGTTTTAGTCAGCGACTCAATCAGCAAATTGATAAAGCCGAAAAACTCACTGAAAATGGTGAGTTAAATCTGCATATCTATGTAGACTATGGTGGCCGATGGGAAATAGCCGAAGCTGCACGTGAGTTAGCTGCAAAAGTTGTATCGGGAGACTTATCCCTAGATCAGGTAAATGCCGATAATTTAGACGAATATTTTGCGGCTGAAGCAACAACGCCGCCGGATCTCTGCATTCGAACGGCAGGGGAACAGCGTATAAGTAACTTTATGCTATGGCAAATGGCTTATACCGAACTCTATTTCACTGATTGCTATTGGCCTGATTTTGATGAAAATGCATTTCAACAGGCTATTGAAGCCTATTATTCTAGGCAGCGTCGATTTGGTTCGCGCGAGCCTGAAAAAAAATTAGAAAATAATAACTAAAATTTGGGGTTATATGCTTAAACCACGTCTAATAACAGCCACCATATTGGCCGCATTTTTTGCCTCAACGCTGGTGTTCTTATCACCATTTGTTTTTGCACAAATTATGATTTTTGTGGTTCTAGTGGCGGGATGGGAATGGACAGATCTTGCCGCTTTTAAAACAACAATTTCTAAATATGGGTTTTTGCTTGCGCTAGGCATATGCCTGGTTGTAACGGGCTATTATGTGGGTTTCCATACCCAGCTTGATGTATCGGCCAGCTATAATATCTGTGCCCTAGTTGTGGCTTTCTGGGCGGTTATTTTCCTGTGGTTACAGGGTTATCCTACGAGCTCAATCCTCTGGTCTCCCAAGCCAGTTATGGCGCTTATTGGGCTGATTCTACTGGTATCTACCTGGCTGGCTATAGTCACTATTTTAATGATGCAAAATGGCAAATGGCTACTTGGCTTGGCAATAACCACCGTGGTTTTAGCCGATGTTGGCGGCTATGTTGTGGGTAAATTATTTGGCCGTCATAAGTTAGCGCCGACAATTAGTCCCGGTAAGACCTGGGAAGGGCTGATGGGCGGACTGCTATTTCAATTGTTTTTAATCGCTGCGCTAAAGATTTCATTACCAGACACCGATCTACTCAAGCTTGCCTTATTAATTATTCCGGTAGGCCTTATCTCAGTCGTGGGCGATCTCTTTGAAAGTATGATAAAACGCCAGCGAGGGGTTAAAGATAGTAGTGCACTTTTACCCGGGCATGGTGGTGTTTTAGATCGTTTGGATGGTGTTATGGCCGCGATGCCATTATTCTTAGTCATTCTCTATATGGCTAACCCGTTTTAGATCATGCAATCGATCACTATATTAGGCGCTACCGGCTCCATTGGACGAAGTACTTTAGATGTTGTCGGTCAACATCCCGATAAATATTCAGTATTTGCCCTCACAGGTCAGAGTCAGCTCAAACTTTTAGCCCAGCAATCCGTTGAGTATAAAGCCAAGTATGCAGTGGTCACTGATGAGAACTCAGCTAAACAACTCAGCGGATTCATTCACGCCTTGAAAGGCCAAACAGAGGTGCTCTTTGGCGAGCAGGCACTCTGTGATGTGGCAAGCAGTTCACAGGTTCAGGTGGTGATGGCGGCTATAGTGGGCGCGGCGGGTCTTTTGCCAACCCTGTCTGCTGTAGAATCTTCAAAAAAGGTGTTGCTGGCTAACAAAGAATCTTTAGTCATGGCGGGCTCTATCTTTATGCGTGCGGTACAGCAGCATTCTGCTAATTTATTGCCCATTGATAGCGAGCACAATGCGATTTTTCAGTGTTTACCCAGTAACAACGCGGTAGATAGTCAGACAGCAGTTAAAAAATTAATTCTTTCAGCCTCTGGCGGCCCCTTTAGAACCTGGACGCCAAAGCAGATGGAATCAGTTACGCCTGAACAGGCCTGTGCGCACCCTAATTGGAGTATGGGCAATAAAATATCTGTTGATTCCGCTTCAATGATGAATAAGGGGCTAGAATGTATTGAAGCCAAATGGCTTTTTGATACAGATATTAAGAATATTGATGTACTGATTCATCCGCAAAGTATTGTCCATTCATTGGTTCAATATGTTGATGGTTCGGTATTAGCCCAGTTGGGAAATCCCGATATGCGTACCCCGATTGCCCATGGTTTGGCCTGGCCCCAAAGGATTAGCTCCAATGTGCCAGATTTAGACTTGGCGGAGATTGCACAGTTAACCTTTGAACAACCCGATTTAGAAGCATTTCCCTGCTTAAAATTGGCTTATCAGGCAGCTGAAATAGCGGGTGATGCCCCTGCAGTGCTGAATGCAGCCAATGAAATTGCAGTGGATGCCTTTCTTAAACAAAGACTGAGTTTTACCAATATTGCCAAGGTAGTTGAGCAAACCCTGAATAGCTTTGATTTTTTTGAACCAGATACGCTTGCTGCTGTCCAAGAATCAGATGCTCGTGCAAGGCGCACAGCTTTATCAATGGCTAAACAGCTAGAGTTGTAAACCATGGCATTACTCGAAACATTATTTTTTACCTTCATCGCTTTTGGCGTACTGGTTACGATTCACGAATTTGGTCACTTTTGGGTGGCTAGACGCTGTGGTGTAAAGGTAGAAAAATTCTCCATAGGTTTCGGAAAAACACTGCTCTCATGGCGTGACAAACAGAATACTGAATTTGTATTGGCACTGTTGCCCCTGGGTGGCTACGTCAAAATGCTTGATGAGCGAGTTGAGGAGGTTTCAGACCAGGATCGTCCTCATGCTTTCAATGCCAAATCTGTTTGGCAGCGAATGGCCATCATTAGCGCCGGCCCCGTTGCAAACTTTTTACTGGCTATACTAGCGTTTTGGGTGCTTTTTTTAAGCGGCGAAAAAGGTTTAGCACCGGTAATTGGTGACATACAAGAGAATTCACTCGCCAGCACCTCTGGGCTTCAAGTGGGCATGGAAATTACTGCAGTGAATCAGGTGTCAACCACCACATGGAACTCGGTGAATAGACAGCTGTTTGATTACATTGGCGTTACTGGCAACATTCCCCTTACTGTAACAGGCTCCGATTCTGAAGCTTCATTGCAGCTGATGATTCCTGTGACCTCATGGCTACGAGATGCAGACAACCCATCACCCCTGAGAGAATTGGGTGTGATGCCAGTGTTTGAGTTTGAAGCCTTGATTGTTGGCGCGGTTTTAGAGAGCGGTTCGGGTTACCAGGCTGGGTTACAAGAAAATGATATTTTAACTGGGATTAATGGACAAATGATTACAGGCGCGGATCAATTTATTGATACTGTGGCGGCTAGTGCTAACCAACCATTGATTGTTGATCTCGAAAGGCCCATTGAAAATCAATCCCAAGGGCAACTAATTACCCTAGAAGTTATTCCAGCATCGGTAATTAAACAAGGAAAGGCTGTAGGACAGCTCGGTATTCAGTTTGCTGTTAAAGGTAAGTACCCCGAATTTTTGCGTCGAGAAGTCGAGTACGGCGTTTTCGGTGCCTTGGTTCGCGGCGCGCAAGAGACCTATTCTACCTCGGGTTTCATTCTTTCATCTCTCGGCAAATTGGTGATGGGTGAAATATCGCCCAAGAATCTAAGTGGTCCTGTAACCATTGCCAAATTAGCCGGTGATACCGCTAGGGCAGGGGTGGATAATTTTATTCGCTTTATTGCCATCTTAAGTATAATGCTAGGGGTTATGAACCTATTGCCAATACCTGTTTTAGACGGTGGGCATCTGGTGTATTGTTTAGTGGAGTGGGTAAAGGGATCTCCAGTTTCAGACCATGTACAGATGATTGGTTATAAGGTTGGGTTTTTCTTATTGGTTGGTCTAATGTTGTTTGCAACATTTAACGATTTGACGCGACCGTTTTAGTTTTTATTACAATAGAATTATAAATAGGCAGATTCTTTTTCATGAAACGACTTTTTTTTGGGCTCTGTCTTGGACTTCTTGGGCATGCATCTGTTGCATATGCCGCCGTATTTCAAGTAGCTGACATAAGAATTGAAGGCCTGCAGCGTGTTTCTGCAGGCACAGTTTTTGCCGCACTACCCATTAATGTGGGTGACATTGTGGATCAAGCCACTATTGGCGACGCCTCAAGATCCATCTTCAAAACCGGTTTTTTTGCCGATATTTCTATTATTAAGGAAGAAGAAGTTCTGGTCATTGTGGTCGAAGAAAGACCCGCAATTTCTGAAATTACCCTTGAGGGCAATAAGGCGATACAAACCGAACAGCTGATGGAAGCGCTAACCGATAACGGCTTGGCTGAGGGTCAGATATTTCGCCAATCTATCCTCGAGGCTATGGCGCAGGAACTTCAACGTCAATATGTCTCTCAGGGGCGTTATGGCGCCACAGTTGTCAGTAACGTTGAGAATCTACCTCGAAATCGGGTAGCCGTTAATATTGATATTGACGAGGGTTCAGTTGCTAAAATAAGACATATTAATATTATTGGTAATCAGAGCTTTACTGAAAAAGAGCTACGCGAAGGCTTTGAACAAAATGAAACGGGTTTTTGGTCATTTATCAGTGGTAATGACAAATATTCGAGAGAGAAGCTTACCGGCGATATAGAAACCTTAGAAACCTGGTACTTGGATCGAGGCTATCTGGCCTTTGAGATTAAAAATACACAGGTTTCTGTTAGTGCCGACAAGAAGTCTGTATTTATTACGATCACGCTCGATGAGGGCGGTACTTATACCATTAGTGATGTTGAGCTCTCGGGTGAATTAAAAATTCCTGAGAAAGATATCCGTGCCATGATTCTTATGCGTGAAGGCATGCGCTTTTCGCAAGCATTGATGACCACCTCAAGCGAGCTTATTACCCGTCGCTATGGCAACGAGGGCTATACCTTTGCCAAAGTTGAAGGCTACCCGGAACTCAATAAAGAAGATAATACGGCAAAAGTCACCTTTGTCCTGATGCCCGGAATGCGCGCCTATGTTCGTCGTATTGAGTTTAGAGGCAATACCAAAACAGAAGATGAGGTATTACGGCGTGAGATGCGTCAAATGGAAGGCTCATCGGCTAATAACGCCTTAATTGAGTCATCTAAAGTGAGGCTCGAACGTTTGGGTTTCTTTAAGGAAGTCAACGTTGAAAACGTGCCTGTTCCCGGGGTTAATGACCAAATTGATGTGGTCTATTCGGTGGAAGAGCAGCCCTCTGGCTCCATTGGCGCCAGTATTGGTTACGCGCAGGGCTATGGCACAATTTTGGGTGCCAATCTTTCTGAAAATAATTTCCTTGGCTCGGGAAGACAGCTTTCTGTGGGTATTAATCGCAGTACCTACCAAGAATCTGTGAATCTAAGTTTCACCGAGCCCTATTTTACTGTTGATGGCGTGAGTGTGGGCTACAGTATTTTTTCCCGTGAAACCGACTATGATCAAATTAACGTTTCAAGCTTTTCAACCAATGCAAAGGGTGCCAATGTTAATTGGGGCTATCCTATTTCTGAAGTAGAGCGCGTTGGTTTTGGTGTGGGTTTTGAGAATTTAGATATTCGTTATGGTGCTTATGCCTCTCAAGAAATAAGAAACTTTATTGACACCAATGGCAGTAAATTTGATGTATTTAATCTAAATCTCAACTGGCGCAAGTCGACCTTAAACCGCGGTATGTTTGCCACCAGAGGGGCATCGCAGAGATTGGCCTTAAATGTCGCCTTGCCGGGCTCTGGTCTAGAATATTATAAGGCCACCTATAAGGCACAATACCTTCGCGGGTTGACCCGCTCACTCTCTCTCAAGCTTCGGGCTGATCTGGGTTATGGTGAAAGTTATGGTGACACCTCGCAATTGCCATTCTTCAAGAATTTTTATGGTGGTGGTTTTGGTTCTGTGAGAGGCTTTGAATCTAATAGCTTGGGGCCGCAGGATACACCCTGTTCCGGTTCTGCAGAAAGCTGTAACAACCAATCAGCATATAATCGCCCAGATCCAATTGGGGGTAATGTGCAAATTGAGTTTGGATCGGAGGTGATTTTCCCTATGCCTTTTGTTAAAGACAAGCGTTCAATGCAGTCGGCATTCTTTATTGATGCCGGCAATATCTTTAATACAAAATGTGGGGATACCCAGTTAAACTGCTTCAAACCTGATATGGGTGAGTTAAGATACTCAGTAGGTGTTGGAGTAACCTGGTTAAGCGCAATGGGTCCATTGACCTTCAGTTACGCTAAACCCCTTAATTCTAGTGAATATGATGAGACAGAAAATTTTCAGTTCTCTCTAGGTAATCAATTTTAATTTTTCGAAAAAGGATTAGAAAACATGATGGTAAAAATCGCAAAGGCAATGAGCATATGGGCAATGCTAGGAACATTGGCATTCATGCCAGTGGCTTCTTTGGCTGATGCAGTCAATAAGATTGCAGTAGTGGATGCAAAGGTAGCTATATTTGGTTCCGAAACCGCGCAGTCTTATCTTAAAACCTTTGAAGAAAGTGCCGATTTTCAAAGCTTAAAGGCAAAATATGAAAGCTCATCGGCTGATTTTCAGGCAATGGCCGCTGAAGCGGAAACCCAACGTTTAACCTGGTCTGCTGAACAGTTAGCTGAGCACCAAAAGAAAATGAGCTATGTCAAAGCCGATGCTGAGCTAGCGATTCAAAAAATTAGTGCTGAACAAAAACAGCTAGAACAGCGTATTTTGCAAAATCTTGCACCATTGGTTGAATTGTCAATTCAAGAAATCGTTAAGGAGCAGGGCATAACTCTGTTACTTCGTGCCGAATCTGTATTATTGGCTAGTCCAGAAACATCGATTACCAAACAGGTTGCTGAGCGTATTGATATCAAATCTCAGCCAAAACCCGAATAACTGAGATCTAGATAATTTAATGTCCCAATCTTATAGCCTTAAACAGATAGCCGAATTCCTAGGTGCCAAGGTGCAAGGGGACAGTGCGGCTAAAATTTCTGGCTTGGGGACACTGAGTTCGGCCTCGAGCCAAGATCTAGCTTTTGTCAGCAACCCAAAATATATTGATCAGCTTGCAGAAACTCGAGCGGGTGCTGTGATTTTGGCGTCAGCGCTGGCCGATAAATATCAGGGTAACTGCCTATTGGTAGATGATGCTTACCTAAGCTATGCCAAGATTAGCGCTTGGTTTGATAAGACGCCCGAAGCAGAAGAGGGTATTCATCCCTCTGCTTGTATCGATTCCAGCGCCGTTATTGGTGATAGAGTGTCCATTGGCCCCAATGTGGTTATTGAGGCGCACACAAAGGTCGGTAAGTGCTCTGTGATCAAAGCTAACACCGTAATTGGCGGTCGTTCTGAGATTGGCGAAAATGCGCTAATAGCGGCTAATGTGACTATTTACCATGATGTACGTATTGGTGATCGAGTGACAATCCACAGTGGAGCTGTGATTGGTGCAGATGGCTTTGGTTTCGCGCCAAATGGCGACAAGGGTTGGCAAAAAATCAGTCAAATTGGTGGCGTTGTGATTGGTAATGATGTTGAAATTGGTGCATCTACCACAGTCGATCGCGGTGCTATTAATGATACGCAGATTGGTAATCATGTGATCCTCGATAACCATGTTCAAATTGCTCATAATGCAATCATTGGTGATAATTGCGCAATGGCAGCCTATGCTGGTGTTGCCGGAAGCACAGTATTGGGTAAAAATTGCATTCTTGCGGCTGGCGCACATGTGGTGGGCCATGCCAGTTTATGTGACAATGTGCAGTTGATGGCGCATACATTAATATTTAAAGATATTAAGCAGCCAGGGTCCTACTCCTCAGCGGCTATGCCGCCAATGGCCACGGCAGACTGGTTAAAAAATTCAGTGCGAATGGGCCAGTTAAACGATATAGCCTTGCGCTTAAAAAAATTAGAAAAAAATCAAAATAATTAAATTTAGACGTTTTAAATTTTTAAGATAAATGTAAAACAAATCACAGTCTTTCAAGTGGAAATGCAATGAATGTAAATGAAATAATGAAACTTCTGCCTCATCGATATCCTTTTTTATTGGTTGATAGGGTGGTTGAAATCGAACCCAATAAAGAGATAGTTGCCTATAAAAACATTACTTTTAATGAGGACGTTTTTAATGGCCATTTCCCCGGGGCGCCGATTTTTCCGGGTGTCATGATCGTTGAAGCCTTGGCTCAGGCTTCAGGTATTCTGGGTTTTGTTTCTTCTGGTTTAACCGTAGATGATGGCAAGCTTTTCTTATTTGCAGGTGTTGATAAGGCGCGTTTTAAGAAGCCTGTAGTACCCGGCGATAAGTTGACCCTTAAATCAGAAGTGGATACCGTTAAACGTAATATGTGGCGCTTTAATACCAGCGCATCGGTTGATGGTAAGCTCTGCTGTGAAGCAACCTTACTCTGCGCCTTTCAGGATAGAGATAAAGTAGTGTGATTGATTCTCAAGCGATTATAGATCCCTCCGCAACTATTGGCGAAAATGTCAGCATTGGCCCCTGGACAGTGATTGGGCCAGATGTTGTGATTGGCGATAACTGCCAGATTGCCTCTCATGTGGTGATTCGAGGGCCTTCAGTTATAGGTGCGAATAATAAAATATACCAATTTTCCACAATTGGTGATGATACCCCTGATCTAAAATACAAAGGTGAGCCTACCAAGTTAATTATCGGTGATGATAATGTCATTCGCGAGGGTGTCACCATCCACCGCGGTACGATTCAAGATCGAGGTGAAACAGTAATTGGCAATAAAAATCTGTTAATGGCCTATGCCCATGTGGGACATGATTCGGTTATTGGCGATAATGTGATAATGGTCAATAATTCAAGCCTAGCCGGACATGTAACGGTTGGAGACTGGGCAATTCTCTCAGGTTATGCGCTTATTCATCAGTATGTATCGGTTGGCGCGCACAGTTTTATCGGTCCTGCGGCCTTTAGTTATCACGATGTTCCCGCTTTTGTGACCGCCTTCGGTAGTCCTGCTGAGCCCCGCACCATCAATAAAGAAGGGCTAAAGCGTCGCGGTTTTACCGCAGAGCAAATTGCCCTAGCTAACAAAGCCTACAAGTTACTTTATCGTCGCGGTCTTTCCTTGGAAGAGGGCATAGAGGCCATTGCTGAGTTAGGAAACGATATAGTGATAGAAACATTGCTAAATTCTTTAAAAGCCTCAACACGCGGCATTATTCGCTAGCTCATGTCGGAAGCTCCTGTTTTTGCCATAGTCGCCGGTGAAACATCCGGTGACATATTGGGTGCAGACCTTATCCAAGGCTTAAAAAAACAATACCCCGATGCTATCTTCGAAGGTATTGGCGGCCCTAAAATGCAATCTCAAGGTTTTCATTCCCTATTTGAAATGGAACGTCTTTCAGTGATGGGTCTCTGGGAGCCGCTGAAGCGATTGCCTGAATTACTGTCTATTCGGCGTTCAATTATCCAACGTTATTCATCAAAAAAACCTGTGGTGTTTATCGGTATAGATTCCCCGGATTTTAATGCCAAAATTGAGCAAAAGCTGCATGATGTGGGGGTCAAAACTGTGCACTATGTCAGCCCGTCAGTTTGGGCTTGGCGCCAGGGTCGTATCAAAAATATCAAACGATCAGTTGACTTGATGCTGACATTATTTCCCTTTGAAGCGGGGTTTTATGAACAGCATCAGGTGCCGGTTTGTTATGTGGGTCACCCTTTAGCGAAACAGTTTCCGAAACAACCCAATACATCCAGTGCCAGACAGCAGTTAAATCTAGAACAGGACAAGCCAACCCTCTGTATCATGCCGGGAAGCCGCAGTGCGGAAGTGGAATTGATGGCGGAGCTTTTATTAGATGCTGCGGCGAAAGCTGCCAAGAATTTAGATACAGAGTTACAGCTGGTTATGCCCGCGGCTAATCAGGCAAGGTTTGACCAGTTGCAACAGATTCTAAAAACAAAAGCTGTTGAGGTCACATTGCTCCAGCAACAGTCCCATTTAGCAATGGAAGCTGCCGATGCCGTATTGCTGACCTCTGGCACCACAGCGCTAGAGGCCATGTTACTTAAGAAACCGATGGTGGTGGGTTATCGCATGAATCCACTGTCGTTTAAATTATTATTCCCCCTTATAAAAACTGCCTATGTTTCATTGCCTAATTTATTGGCTAATCAGTCTTTAGTGCCTGAATTAATTCAGGATAAAGCCACCGTTGAATCATTGTCTGCAGAGGTGGTAAATCTTTTTAAGGCAAACAGTTCTGGTTTAGTTGAGCAGTTCGATGAATTACATCAACAGTTATCCTTGGACTCTTCTACTTTGGCGACTGCAGCCATTTCACAGCTGATAGCGGACGAATAGGGCCCATGGAACAGTGGCATGCCCCGAAAAATATTAAGTATCTCGCCGGTGTCGATGAGGTGGGTCGAGGCCCACTAGCCGGTGATGTAGTGACAGCCGCAGTTATTTTGCCAGCCAAGCACAGCATTCAGGGTCTCGACGATTCTAAGGTGCTAACCGCGCATCAGCGTGAATCCTTGTATAAAGAGATTGTCGAGCAAGCCCTATGTTATTGCGTGGCGAGAGCCTCAGTAGCAGAAATTGATCAGTATAATATTTTACAGTCAACTATGATGGCCATGCGCCGTGCAGTGATAGGCTTAAAAATAAAACCTGACTTTGTGGCAGTTGATGGCAATCGAGTACCCCAGTGGGAGTACCCCTCTGAAGCGGTGGTCAAAGGTGATGGCCGAGTTGAGGTGATTAGTGCGGCATCAATTATCGCCAAAGTGGTCCGCGACAGAGAAATGGTAGCGTTTGACGATAAATACCCCGGTTATGGTTTTGCTAAAAATAAAGGCTATGGTACTGCACAGCATATGGAAGCCTTAAAACGCTTAGGTGCAACACCCATTCATCGGCGGTCATTTGCGCCGGTGAGTGAAAATTTATTACCAGAACAACAATCATTACTATAAATTTTAAGCGCTTTGGCTTGAGTTAATCGGGTTGAAGCTATACATTTAATTCTATGAATAATTTTACGCCTATAAGCCTAATAAGAATGCATTATGACCACTGAATTTGTCCATCTTCGCCTGCATTCCGAGTACTCATTGGTTGATGGGCTTGTGCGTATTAAACCCCTGGCCAAAAAAGTCGCTGAAATGGGTATGCCGGCGGTTGCGCTGACAGATTTTAATAATTTTTTTGGCCTTATTAAATTTTACAAAGCAGCACAGGGTAGTGGCGTTAAGCCTATTCTGGGTGCCGATGTATTGGTCTCTAGTCTATCCGAGGGTACGCCTACGCAGTTGGTGTTACTCGCCGCCGATGATAAGGGTTATAGAAACCTAACTCAGCTTATCTCCCGCGCCTATCTCGAGGGTCAGCGTCAGGCGATTCCGGTCATCGAGCATTCTTGGTTAACCGCTCACAGCGAGGGTCTGATTGCCTTATCCGGTGGCCGACTGGGTGAGATTGGGGTCGCATTAGTATCTGGTCGAGAAGCCGAAGCTAAAACAGCTTTGGTTGAAATGATGAGCATCTTCCCTAATCGGTTTTATCTGGAATTACAGCGAACCAGTAGAGCCGACGAAGATGATTACATTCATTCTGCAGTGAGCTTGGCTCAGCAGTGTGACTGTCCGGTAGTGGCCACCAATGATGTGCGATTTATCGAATCAAGTGAGTTTGAAGCTCATGAAGCAAGGGTCTGTATCTATGAGGGTCGTGCGCTGGATGATCCTCGTCGTGAACGGCGTTATTCGGAGACCCAGTATTTAAAAAGCCCAGAGGAAATGGCTGAGTTATTTAGCGATATTCCTGAGGCACTCCAGAATAGCGTAGAAATTGCCAAACGATGTAATGTCGAACTCACCTTTGGCGAATATTTTCTGCCCGATTACCCTATTCCAGAGGGTATGACTATTGATGAGTTCTTAGTTCAGGTTTCAGAAGAGGGACTAGAGGAAAGGCTTGCCAGTTTATTTGATAGCAGTGAAGAGGGTTATTCTGCCAAGCGTGATACCTATTATCAGCGCCTTAAATTTGAGTTAGATATTATTATTCAGATGGGCTTCCCTGGTTATTTCCTAATCGTGATGGACTTTATTCGCTGGTCAAAAGATAACAAAATTCCGGTGGGGCCGGGTCGGGGTTCTGGTGCAGGTTCACTGGTGGCTTATGCCCTAAAAATCACTGATCTAGACCCTATAGAATACGACTTGCTGTTTGAACGTTTCCTTAATCCTGAGCGGGTATCCATGCCCGATTTCGATATCGATTTCTGTATGGAAGGTCGCGATAGGGTTATTGCCTATGTGGCTGAACGCTACGGGCGTAATGCGGTATCGCAAATCGTCACCTTCGGCACCATGGCCGCCAAGGCGGTGGTGCGAGATGTGGCAAGGGTTCAGGGTAAATCCTATGGTTTGGCGGACAAGCTGTCTAAGTTGATTCCTTTTGAAGTGGGCATGACCCTTGAAAAAGCGGTGGAAGAAGAGGACTCTCTTAAAGAATTTCTTAAGCAAGATGATGAGGCCTCAGAAATCTGGTCCATGGCTTTGCAGTTAGAGGGTATTTCAAGAAACTGCGGCAAGCACGCCGGTGGCGTGGTTATAGCCCCAACCCAGATTACTGATTTTTCTCCAATCTACTGTGATGACACCGGCTCTGGTATGGTGACTCAGTTTGATAAAAATGATGTTGAAGAAGCAGGACTTATTAAGTTCGACTTTTTAGGTCTGCGTACCCTGACTATCATTGATTGGGCGGTGCAGATGATTAATAAGGATCGCGCGGCCAATAGTGAAGATTTACTCAATATTGAGCATATCCCCTTAGATGATAAAAAAACCTTTGAGCTGATGCAGCGTGCTGAAACAACCGCGGTATTCCAGTTGGAATCACGGGGCATGAAGGATCTGATTAAAAAGCTCGGCCCTGATCGTTTTGAAGATATTGTGGCGCTGGTGGCGCTGTTTAGGCCCGGACCTTTGCAGTCGGGCATGGTCGATGACTTTATCAACCGTAAAAAAGGCCGAGCAGAGGTGAGTTACCCCCATTCACAGTATCAGCATGAATGCTTGAAACCGGCTCTGGAGCCAACCTACGGCATTATTCTGTATCAAGAACAGGTGATGCAGATTGCTCAGGAAATGGGTGGCTACACTCTGGGTGGTGCTGATTTGTTACGCCGTGCTATGGGTAAAAAGAAAGCCGATGAAATGGCTAAACAACGTGAGTTGTTTGTCACAGGGGCTATCGAAAAAGGTCATAGTGAAGCGCTGGCGTCCAATATCTTTGATCTGATGGAAAAGTTTGCGGGTTATGGTTTTAACAAATCCCACTCCGCCGCCTATGCCTTGGTTGCCTATCAAACCGGCTGGTTAAAAACCCACTATCCTGCAGAATTTATGGCGGCGACCATGTCCTCGGATATGGATAAAACCGATAAGGTGGTGACCTTTATCGATGAATGTCGCTCCATGGAATTAGATCTATTGCCGCCAGACGTCAACCGCGGCCGATATCAATTTAGTGTGGGTGAACAGGGTCAGGTTATCTATGGTTTGGGTGCTATTAAAGGGTTAGGCGAGGGCCCGGTTGAAAATATTATACAATCCCGAGAGCAGGGTGGCGCCTTTACCGATCTGTTTGATTTTTGTGCCAGAGTTGATGGTAGAAAAGTCAATAAAAGGGCCCTTGAAGCCCTTATTCGCAGTGGTGCATTGGACGAAATTGGCCCTCAAGGCGAAATAGGTTATCGCCGAGCGGTTATGCTGGCAGCTATGGACCAAGCCTTAAAAATGGCAGAGCAACAGGCCCGTGATGTCAGCAGTGGCATGACCGATTTGTTTGGCGGAGCCATGGTTGAGAGCAAGCAACAGAATCCCTATGAAAGTAGCCTTAAAACAAAACCCTTTACCATTAGAGAGCGCCTTGGTGGCGAAAAAGATACTCTAGGTCTCTATCTTACAGGGCACCCGATCGATGAATACGAAGACGAACTAAAATACATGCTGCCGCAACGCATTGTTGATCTGCGTTCAGATAAAGAAAAAACCACGGTGTACGGCATGGTAGTTGGTATGCGGGTTCTCAAAAATAAGCGCGGTGATAGTTTTGCCTTTATTACATTGGATGATAAAAGCGGCCGCCTTGAACTATCCGTTTGGGCGGATCAGTTTGATATGTACCGCAGCATCCTCAATAAAGATGCCTTACTGGTGGTTAAGGGCGCTGTGTCTGAGGATAGTTTTACTGGCGGACTTAAGATGGTTGCTGAATCGGTTCAGTCAATTTATGAGGCGCGCTGTAGCAAGCTCGAAAAGCTTCGCGTCTCAGTCAGTAAAGCCGATATAGGCAATGGCTGGGTTAAAGACTTTGAGAGTTCATTGGGTGAATACAAAGACGGATCCTGTCCGATAGTCCTAGAGTATTCTCATCCTACCGCAGCTGGTCAGTTTAGCCTGGGTGATCAATGGCGAGTGCATCCCAAAGATGAACTTATTACGCGCTTAAAAGACCAATTTGGTTCGGCTAATGTCAATCTAGACTATGGTTAACGCCATTATTAACCCCCCTAATAGTCAACAACTAGTCAACAACGCGTAAATATATAAAACTAGGCTAGCGATAATTGCACCAGACGTTTAAAATAGCGCATTGCTTAAATAACTGCCCTTGACCAACAGAGACTGAACGCATGAATTTAAATTATTTATCTTTTGAACAGCCTATTGCTGACTTAGAAGGAAAAATTGAAGAGCTACAGCTGGTTGGCAACGATAGCGACATTAATATTGCTGAAGAAATTTCTAAACTGCGTGAAAAATCACGCAAGCTAACTGAAAATATTTACTCGAAACTCACGCCTTGGGATGTTGTTCAGGTAGCAAGACATCCCCAAAGACCCTATGCCCTAGACTACATTCAACGCATATTCACCGATTGGGAAGAAATGCATGGCGACCGTCATTTTGGTGATGACAACGCTATTGTTGGCGGTGTCGCGCGTCTAAATGGCAAGCCAGTAATGGTGATTGGTGAAGAAAAGGGCCGTGGTGTTAACGAAAAAGTAATGCGTAATTTTGGTATGCCTAAAGCTGAGGGTTACCGTAAAGCCTTGCGTCTAATGGAACTAGCCGAACGTTTTAATTTGCCCGTCATTACCCTTATTGATACTCCGGGAGCCTATCCGGGTATTGATTCTGAAGAGCGAAATATCTCAGAATCCATCGCGCAGAATCTCGCAGTTATGTCACGTTTAAAAACCCCGATTATCTGCACCGTTATTGGTGAGGGGAGTTCAGGCGGTGCATTGGCGATTGGTGTAGGCGATAGATTGAATATGCTGCAGTACAGCACCTATTTTGTGATCTCTCCTGAGGGCTGTGCCAACATTATCTGGAAAACCAGCGAAAAAGCCCCTCAGGCGGCAGAAGCCATGGGTGTAACCTCAGATAATCTTGAGCAATTAGGTATTGTTGATGAGACTATTCCAGAGCCTCTAGGTGGTGCACATCGTGATATTGATACTATGAGTGAAAATATCAAGCAGCATCTAACGGGCCAGCTCGAGACATTACAAAATATCCCAGTAGACCAGTTGCTTGAGCAACGCTACCAGCGACTCATGTCCTACGGCAACTAGATTCTAGTTACCCATCTTTTAGCAACGATATCGCCGCCAATGCCTCTGGGTCCTTTGACTTAAGCTTGTTGGCGATATGGTGCTGAAAGAAATAATGGAAGTCTTTATTCTTATCCGCCGCATACAGGCAGTCATCACCCGGTAGCACAGGCGTATTGACCATTTCAGCCTCATTAGCAATCATCGCTTCAATAGAGCCATTATTTAAAAGCCGCCAGCTAATAACTTCTTTAAGAGTAATGGTCGAAAAGCCGTCATCGGATAAAACCGCATGGGTGCCAATGGTATCTGGTACCTCTTGGATAACATCCTGCTCAGAATCACATTGATAATCATAATAATCAGCCGCCGTTTCAAGCTCGACTACCTTGTGCAGGGGAGCGGTAAAAAATAGCTCATCCACGCCCTGATCGAAATAGCCTTGCCACTGACCATTGAGCGGGTCATTGATTTCGTCACAGGCGACTAGATCATCCAACCAAGGCACTAGACCAATAACTTCGCCATTGGTTCTAAGCCCCCAGGCTAAGACTCTTACGGAAAAAAGTTTTTCAGGGTTTTGAGCATTGCAATAAAGCATTTCTAAGCCGTCGAGTTCCGGCGCGATACGAATTATTTTATTGTCAGAAAGTTCAGAAATTGGCTTGCGAGTGAAGATATCAATTACATTGTCCACAGGGTGATCAATGGCGTGGTTAGGCATGGATACATCTCCTTCTGGTAGTCGATGGTTCGAAACAGCTAACACTACATAAGGTACTCCAGAATTGAATAAAGCACAATAGTTTGTGCTTTATATAATTTTAAATTGGTTAATTTTTTAATTGTTTAATTAACGAAAAGGATCGCAAATATTGTTTTTTTCGATTGTCACTCTAATTTGACAAGTATATCAATACCACGCGAAACGGAAAGACACTTAGGTCCGGGACTTGCAGCAACGCCGACCAAGTTAGTCATAGAATCACTTACCCTGTTGCAATCGGTCATATTTTTGAAGCCACTGTAGCGTAAAACATATTGATTGCCAGCAAAAGTTGTTTCATATGTTACTGTCGAGTTATAGACATTTGTACGATATGTTGCACTTGGGAAATTGGTAGCACTTATGCTGCCTATACTGCCTGATGATTTAAGTCTATTCCATTCTTGAAGTATTGCTGCCACCTCATATTGAGCTTCAAGTACCTTAGCTTGAGCCGATAAATCAGCGCCTTGTCTTAAAAAGGCAACGCTTGCCACAGCACTAATTGCCAGTGCAATAATGACTGGAATTAGCGTATTACCTAATTGGTTTTTACTGTGGTGGATAATATAACTTGGTTTAACAAATCCTTTTATTCTTAGCATCTTCTATAATCCTTTATATTAGATGTATTAGGGCTAGTTAATTTACAATAACTAACTTATATTTAATTATAGCTTGCTAGACCAAGCATTTTAATTATTTCATTTTTTTAATACCTAACCATATATTGGCCAATGAATCTGTCTGAACAGCAAAGATTGCAGTGTATTATCCAGTTATTTGATCGCATATTTTTGGACGCTGAAAATACGCAATTAATAGGTAATGCCGACGAGCCGCTGTACATTCCTTCATCGTCTAAGGCAGTTCCTCATCAACTAATATTCAGAGAAAACTTCTTATCCAGTGCCCTTCACGAAATAGCCCATTGGTGTATTGCCGGTAAACAGCGGCGGTTACAGCAGGATTTTGGATACTGGTATCAGCCCGATGGTCGCACGGTTGATGAACAAGCTAAGTTTGAATCTATGGAAGTTAAGCCACAGGCATTAGAGTGGATTTTTTCTAATGCTTGCGGGCAAAAATTTACCCCAAGTGCCGACAATCTCAATGCCT
>JAHEHM010000058.1 GCA_024644585.1 Porticoccaceae bacterium
TCTGCAGATATTCACGACCCGCCAACATTCCCATTGCGGCAATGCGGATTTTACTCGGTGTTATTTCATTTAGTTGCTGTTCCGTCATAGGTCGCGCTCATGCACCCTGTGGTTAGCAATCAATTAATTAGACTGTGGGTAGTCACTCTACCCACAGTCTATTTATTTTAGGCTTCTTGAGGCTGATCTTTAGCCGGCTTTAAGTGGCTCAACTCTATTTCACGTATCTGTGATTCAATTTCAGTAGCAATCTCAGGATTTTCTGTGAGGTAGATACCTACATTTGCCTTACCCTGGCCTATCTTGTTGCCTTTGTAGGCATACCAGGCACCTGACTTATCAATTAGGCCATTCTTTACGCCCAGGTCTACTAATTCGCCGTAACGGTTAATACCTCGACCATAAAGAATTTGGAATTCTGCCTTCTTAAAGGGTGGTGAAACTTTATTTTTAACCACTTTAACTCGGGTTTCATTGCCCACAACTTCTTCACCCTCTTTGACCGCACCAATACGGCGAATATCCAAGCGCACTGAAGAGTAAAACTTTAAGGCATTTCCGCCTGTGGTTGTTTCAGGGTTACCAAACATTACACCAATTTTCATTCTGATTTGGTTAATGAAGATAACCAAGCAGTTGGCTGTTTTGATATTACTGGTTAGCTTTCTGAGCGCTTGCGACATAAGACGTGCTTGCAAGCCCACATGGTGATCACCCATTTCACCTTCAATTTCAGCGCGTGGCGTCAATGCGGCTACCGAATCTACCACCAACACATCACAGGCGCCTGATCTGACTAACATATCAGTGACTTCTAACGCTTGCTCACCTGTATCTGGCTGCGAAACAATCAGGTCATCTACTTCAACGCCAAGCTTTTCTGCGTATACCGGGTCCAATGCATGCTCAGCATCAATAAAGGCACAGGTGCCACCAGCTTTTTGTGCCTCTGCAATCACCTGTAGTGTCAGAGTTGTTTTACCTGAGGACTCAGGCCCATAGATTTCAACAATGCGCCCCTTTGGAAGTCCGCCAATACCCAGTGCAATATCTAATCCGAGTGAGCCTGTAGAGATAGAGGGGATCGCTTCACGCTTATCTTCACCCATACGCATGACGGTTCCTTTACCAAATTGTTTTTCAATTTGACCAAGAGCCGCTTCAAGTGCTTTTTCTTTATTGGCTTCCATTATTGATTCCTCTTAACTAATTTCGATAGATATTGGTACGGTTATTTGCCAACCAACGTTTACTGTATGTGTGTACAGTATATCATCAAATTAGATGTTGCAAGAGTTGTTGTAAAGATTTTTTTACTGCCGCTGTTCTAACCGCCTGCCGATCACCCGGCAGCATTAATTTTTGCGTCCACGATTGAGTTGGCGTTTGCCAGCAGACCCAGACTGTACCTACTGGCTTATCCTCAGTACCGCCCTCGGGTCCAGCAATGCCACTCACAGCAATGGCATAGTCGGCTCGCGATTGTTGAATAGCTCCCTGAGCCATCTGTTCTACAACCTGCTCACTGACAGCGCCATATTGATCCAGTGTTTGTTTAGAGACCCCTAAAAGCTGTTGCTTTGCACTATTGGCATAGGTCACAAATCCAAACTCAAACCACTGAGAACTCCCTGAAACAGCGGTAATAGCCTCGGAGATTCCGCCCCCTGTACAGGACTCCGCGGTGGTTAATTTGGCATTTTTTTTACAGAGCATCTCACCCAACTGCTGAGCAAAAGAATTTACAGTTTGCGAATTAGATAGATCGGACAAAATATCACTCCTTAAAAAAAATCTAGTGTACCTAAACTATCCAACCCATGTCTAAGTGACCAAAAAACAACTAAATGCTAATAATTTTTCAGCTTGGGCTGCTTTTCGATATTTTGAATAGTCTTTTCACTACAGTCTGTACTAAACTTGGTACAGCAAAAAATTAATAACGTTTTTATCAGAAAAGTAGATATAAGTTTACCCATGAGCACTCAAGCCACAACCGACAATCATACGCCAATGATGAAGCAATACCTCAGCCTTAAAGCTGAGCATCCCAATGATTTGGTGTTTTATCGTATGGGTGACTTTTATGAACTTTTTTTTGATGATGCAAAAAAAGCCAGTCAGCTTCTTGACGTTACACTCACCGCTCGCGGTAAAGCTAGCGGCAACCCTATACCCATGTGTGGCGTGCCCTTTCATGCCGCTGAAGGCTACTTAGCCAAACTGGTAAAACAGGGTGTATCGGTGGCTATCTGTGAACAAATTGGCGACCCGGCCACCAGTAAAGGGCCAGTTGAGCGCGCGGTGGTCAGAGTATTAACTCCGGGCACACTGAGCGATGAAGCCCTGCTGGATGATCGTTCCGATAATTTACTCGCGGCTATTCATTACTCAAATAATCAATTTGGTATCGCTACTCTTGATATGAGTAGCGGTCGCTTTCAACTGCTTGAAGCCCATCAGATCGAAGAGCTGCACAGTGAATTACAACGACTTAATCCGGTTGAGATTTTAATTTCAGAGGATTTTCCTAACATCGATTGGCTAGAAAACTGGGTGGGTATGCGCACTCAACCACCTTGGCTTTTTGATTTAGATTCGGCAAACCGATTATTAAACCAACAGCTAGGCACTCAAGATTTAAGCGCCTTTGGTTGTAGCCATCTGCCCATTGCCATTTGTGCGGCTGGCTGTTTATTGCAATATGCCAAGGATACCCAGCGAGGCAATCTTCCGCATATCCATAGTATTAGCGTAGAAAACCGTGAAGATGGCGTGGCCTTAGATGCGGCGAGTCGACGCAATCTTGAGTTAGATACCAATCTTAATGGCGGCCAAGAAAACACCTTATTTGATGTGCTCAATAATACTGCCACCAGTATGGCGAGCCGTCTTTTACGGCGCTGGCTTAATCGCCCCCTCAGACAGTTAACCGAACTGCAGTCTCGACAACAGAGCATTGCCGAATTGCAGTCTAACTATCTCTATGAAACTTTAAATGGCCACCTAAAACAGGTGGGCGATATGGAGCGCATACTGACCCGAGTTGCGTTGCATTCTGCGCGCCCTAGAGACCTGACTCGATTGCTCTCATCCATTGCTGTTCTCCCTGAAATTAAATCAGTGATGCGCGATGTTAAACATGCTCACCTAAACGATCTACTGGAACAGGCTAAACCCCTGCCCCATTTGGTTGAACTATTGAATAAAGCCATTATTGACAACCCTCCCATGGTGATCCGTGAGGGTGGCGTTATTGCCGATGGCTATGACGCAGAGCTCGATGAATTGCGGGCATTAAATACCAATGCCGGTGAATTTTTATTGGCTATGGAAGAGCGTGAAAAAGAAGCCACCGGCATTGCCAATCTTAAGGTGGGATACAATCGGGTTCATGGCTACTATATTGAAATATCACGAGGCCAAAGCGATCGTGCGCCTGCAGAATATATTCGCCGCCAAACCTTAAAAAATGCTGAACGCTTTATCACCCCAGAGCTAAAAGCATTCGAAGATAAGGCGCTTAGCGCGAAAAGCCGCGCGCTTGGCAGAGAAAAACAACTCTATGCCGAGCTTATAGAAATACTCAATCAAGATTTACAAAGTTTACAAAACTGCGCTGCAGCCATTTCTGAAATTGATTTACTAGCAACCCTAGCCGAACGCGCCCATAGCCTTAACTTCTGCCAGCCTGAGCTAACGGAGCAAGCAGGTATTAGCATCCAAGGCGGTCGTCACCCAGTGGTTGAAAAGGTTTCAAGTGAGCCCTTTGTGGCCAATGACTTACAGATGAATCCTGAGCGCAAAATGCTAATTATCACCGGTCCTAACATGGGCGGTAAATCGACCTATATGCGCCAAGCCGCATTAATTGTACTGCTAGCTCAAATTGGTAGTTTTGTCCCTGCCACTAGCGCCAAAATTGGACTGGTTGATCGTATATTTACTCGCATTGGCTCCTCAGATGACTTAGCCGGCGGCCGCTCTACCTTTATGGTAGAAATGATGGAAACCGCCAATATTTTGCACAATGCCAGCGAGAACAGCCTAGTACTAATGGACGAAATCGGGCGGGGAACCAGTACCTTTGATGGCCTTTCATTGGCTTGGGCCTGCGCCTATCACCTTGCAGAAAAAGTTAAAGCATTTACTCTATTTGCCACCCATTATTTTGAGCTTACCGGTCTACCAGAATCAGTCAGCGGCACAGTGAATGTCCATTTAGATGCCACCGAACATAAAGATAATCTGGTCTTCTTGCACTCTGTTCAAGAGGGTCCCGCTAGCCAAAGCTATGGCCTTCAGGTTGCCAAGCTAGCCGGCATACCTAGAGAGGTAGTTAATTTAGCCAAACTTGAACTACAACGCTTAGAAGAAAAAAGCCTTAATCAAGATGCTGTAAAATCAGGGAAATCAATAACAGAAAACAGCACGCCACAAACTGATTTATTTGCCATTAATGAACCCTCAGAGCTAGAGCAAATGATGGACGATATTGAACCCGATGAACTTTCGCCGCGGGATGCATTAGATGCCATTTATAAACTAAAGCGCCTCAGTAACCGTAGCAATTGACTTAAAACGGCATAGTAGCTAAAAATTTATATCCAAGTATGAGTTCACAGACGCCTACTTCCTGCTATAATGCCGCGCCCAAATTGACCGCTATTTCAAGAGATTTGACAACATGACCTTTATCGTTGGTGAAAATTGCATTAAATGCAAATACACGGATTGCGTAGAAGTTTGCCCAGTAGACTGTTTTTACGAAGGCCCTAACTTCCTCGTTATTCACCCAGACGAATGCATTGACTGCGCACTCTGTGAACCAGAATGCCCTGCAGAAGCCATTTATGCCGAAGATGAAATACCTGAAGGCCAAGAACCCTTCTTAGAGATAAATGCCGAACTAGCCGATGTATGGCCCAATATCTCTGAGCAAAAAGCCCCTGCAGCTGATGCCGCAGAATGGGATGGTGTCGAAGGCAAAATCAAATACCTCGAGCGGTAATTTAAGTTACACTTATAAGACTTCCAGCACCCGTAGCTCAGCTGGATAGAGTAGGTGGCTTCGAACCACTTGGTCGGG
>JAHEHM010000020.1 GCA_024644585.1 Porticoccaceae bacterium
TTGGTCAGTATTATGCGCCCTCTCATTAGAGACCGCTTGGTGAGACATTCGGGGATTAGCGCAGTCTGGTAGCGCGCCTGCTTTGGGAGCAGGATGTCGGGGGTTCAAATCCCTCATCCCCGACCACTTTCCGGCTGTAGAGTTAGGCTGAATTGGTTGACTCTGAATGCGCCCGTAGCTCAGCTGGATAGAGCAACGGCCTTCTAAGCCGTGGGTCGCAGGTTCGAATCCTGCCGGGCGCGCCATTTAAGTCTTAAGTTATCTTGCAGTGTTAAGCTTGGCGTACAAACGGTCTTTTCTATTGTGATGGTGGACGTAGCTCAGTTGGTAGAGCCCCGGATTGTGATTCCGGTGGTCGCGGGTTCAATCCCCGTCGTCCACCCCATTTCCTCCTTCTGTTAATTTTTTATCAATTTACTAATCATTGTTTTTATCTGTAAACATTTTTCAGGTAAAATGCTGCTGTATTATTCTGTGTTAATGCTGAACTCAATCAACCGTAAATAGGCTAACCTTTTATGTCTGCACTTATTCTTGATGGCAAATCTTTAGCAAAAAAAACTGAAGCCGAACTCAGTAATCGTGTAACTGCCTTAAAACAGGCTAATAAGGGTCAGGCGCCTATCCTTGCCACCATATTAGTGGGCTCAGATCCAGCCTCTGGAACCTATGTAAAGATGAAACAAAATGCCTGTAAGCGCATTGGTATGGAAAGCATTGCTGTTGAATTATCAGAGCAAACAACCACAGAGCAACTATTAGCCAAGATCAATGAGTTAAATGCCAACCCAAACTGTCATGGTATTTTGTTACAGCATCCGGTTCCTGCACAAATCGATGAGCGCGCCTGTTTTGACGCCATTGCTGCAGAAAAGGATGTCGATGGTGTTACCTGTCTAGGCTTTGGTCGTATGGCAATGAATGAACCCGCCTATGGCTCTGCAACCCCGCAAGGCATTATGCGCATTCTAGAAGCCTATGATATTGAGCTTTCTGGGAAACACGCAGTGGTAGTAGGCAGAAGCCCTATTTTAGGCAAACCCATGGCATTAATGCTGTTAAATGCCAATGCTACGGTAACAATCTGCCATTCACGTACCCAAGATCTTCCGTCATTAATTAAACAGGCTGATATTTTGGTGGGTGCTGTAGGTCGGCCGGAGTTTATTAAAGCAGAATGGATCAAAGATGGCGCTGTAGTTGTTGATGCCGGTTATCACCCCGGTGGTTTGGGTGATATTGAGCTAGAGCCGATCATCAATTCTGCCACAGCCTACACCCCTGTCCCTGGTGGTGTTGGCCCCATGACTATTAATACACTGATTTTACAGTGCGTTATGGCCGCTGAAAAAAAACTGGTTTAATCTTAGCTAGCCAAGCTCTGAGGTCCAATTGATGTCAGATAACGCCTTCAATTTAAATATTTTAATCGCTCATCGAGGGCTTCAATCTCGTTTCCCAGAAAACACTCTTCTTGCGCTCACAAAAGCCATTGATACGGGGGCGCAATTTATCGAATTAGATATTCAGTTTAGCGCTGACTGCTTACCTATTATCTACCATGACCCTGATCTACAGCGTGTAAGCGGCATCCAAGGCAATGTCTGGGATTACCCTCGCAAAGAATTACTAGATATTTCAGCCTATGAGCCACAAAGGCTTGGCAATCGCTTTATAACGGAAACCATTGCCCCCTTAGAGGCACTTGTTGCTCTTTTACAGCAAAACCCACAGGTAACCGCCTTTGTGGAGCTTAAAGAGGAGTCTATAGCCCACTGTGGAAGAGACCTTATGCTCGAAAGGGTAATGAATATGCTTGCACCGGTTAAGCCGCAGGTGGTTCTGATTAGCTATGATTATTGTTTAGTTGAGGCTGCTAGAAAGGCGCAATGGGGTCAGGTGGGTGTGGTGCTTAAACAGTGGCAAGACCTTGAAACGGATACTGTGAAAAATATCGGTTCAGACTACATCTTTGTCGACCACGAAAAAATGCCACAACAGATCACGGGGTTAGACACTATAAAAGGCATACTAGTCGCCTATGAAGTGGGCGACATTGCATTAGGCAAAGAACTTATAAACAAGGGCGTCTCTATGCTTGAGACCTTTGAATTAGAGCGGCTCAGCTAGCTAACTATGCCCTACGCCCTACGCCACTGAGTACCTTCACGACTGTCTTCTAGAACAACACCCGCATCCAATAGCTGCTGTCTAATTTGATCGGCCTTGGCAAAATCTCTATCTTGTTTTGCCTGTTGTCTGGCTTGAATTTGCTCTTCTATCTGTTCAGTCGTTAGCTGATCATCACCACGTGCAACCGTAAACCACTGCTCAGGATCCTGTTGCAATAGGCCCAAAATATCGGCAAGGCCAGCAAGTTCGGCCATTAGGCTTTGTTGTTCAGCACCCTGAGCTTGATTAGCCGCCTTTGCCAGACGATAAAGCTCGCTAATAGCCACTGGCGTATTAATATCATCGAGCAATGCCTTATAGCCTTCGCCAGTGCGGTTTAAAATCGCTGCTTGAGGGTCAATACCGCGAATAAAGCCATAAACTGTATCTAATGTACGCCAGGCACTATCGAGCAATTCCTTACTAAAGTTCTGTTCCGACCGATAATGGGCCGACAAAATGACATAACGCAACACTTCACCAGGGTACTGCTTTAAAAGATCATTCACTAAACGGAAATTACCCAATGATTTGGACATCTTTTCGCCGTCGATATTGATAAAGCCATTGTGCATCCAGAAATTAGCCAAAGCCTTGCCATCATTGGCACAGGAGCTCTGTGCTATTTCATTCTCATGGTGAGGAAATACAAGGTCATGGCCTCCCGCGTGAATATCAATAGTATCGCCCAGATGCTTTTTTATCATAGCGGAACATTCTAAGTGCCAGCCCGGGCGACCGCGTCCCCATGGGCTATCCCAACCGGGCTCATTGTCTGTTGAGGGCTTCCACAATACAAAATCACCGGCATATTGCTTGTAACCGGCCACTTCTACTCGGGCACCGGCCTCTTGCTCTTCAAGATTACGCTTAGAGAGCTCGCCATAGTTCGGCATTGAAGGCACTGAAAACAATACATGTCCCTTGTCGGCTTCATTTTGACTATCAGTCGCATAAGCATGCCCCTTATCAACCAGAGCCTGCACCATCTCGATCATCTCTGGGATATGGTCAGTGGCATAAGGAGTTTCATCCGGCGTCAATGTATTAAGCGCCTGCATATCATCAAAATAAGCTTCTGAATACTTCTTAGTTATAACATTAATATCAATAGATAACTCATTGGATTTATTGATTATTTTATCATCAATATCAGTAATGTTTCTGGCGTAGATAACCTTGGGATAAACACTGCGAAGCACACGATAAACCGTATCAAATACCACCGCTGGGCGCGCATTACCTATATGCACAAAGTTATAAACCGTAGGACCACAGGCATACATGGTGATGCGCTTTGCATCTATTGGCTCAAACAGCTGTTTTTGTCGAGTTAGACTGTTATAAAGTTTTAGTTCCATTAGGCTTTCCAATTATCTCGTAATCCAATGGTGCAGTTAAATACAAGGCCCTGTGCTTCACTGTCGCGACAGAAATAGCCTTCTCGCTCGAACTGATAACGCTCAGTGGCCTTTGCGTCGGCTAGACTGGCTTCAGCCTTGCAGCCCTTAAGTACCTTCAGTGAGTCTGGATTAATATGGTCAGTAAAACTGCCCTCACCCGCATCAGGTAACGCTTGATTAAACAGCCTGTCGTATTGATTGACGGTACAGTCCACAGCGTTCAGCGCTGAAACCCAGTGAATAACACCTCTGGGGCGTATTCCTTCCGGCGCATCAGCTCCCACAGTATTTTCTACCACAGAGGCTTTAATTTCTTGTATTTCGCCGCTAGCGTCGCGAATCACCTCATCCGCACGAATAATGTAGGCACCACGCAACCGCACATACTCGCCCAGCACTAAACGCTTAAACTTCTTGCGCGATAAGCTGGTATCCTCAGAGAAGTCACTTTGATCGATATAAATTTGACCATCAAAGGGAAGCTCTCTAGTGCCAAGGTCATCTCGTTGGGGGTGTGAAGAAGCCGTAAAACGCTCAGACTTGTCATAGTTGGCAAAAGTAACCAATAACGGCTTAAGTACGCACATGGCTCTGCGAGCGTTATTGTTGAGGTCATCACGAATAAAGTGCTCAAACTGCGCCATATCTACCACACCGTCAGTTTTAGCCACTGCCAAACTATCACAGAAATTACGAATAGCTGCAGGACTAACACCACGGCGTCTAAGCCCTGATATGGTGGGCATTCTAGGATCATCCCAACCATCTACATAGCCCTCATCCACCAACTGCTTAAGCTTGCGCTTGCTAGTGATGCTGTAGTTGAGATTTAAACGACCAAACTCATATTGACGGGGTGTTGATGGCACATTGATATTTTCGATAAACCAGTTGTAAAGGGGTCTATTGGCGGCAAATTCTAGGGTACAGATAGAATGGGTCACGCCTTCTATGGCATCTTCTTGGCCATGAGCAAAGTCATAGGCAGGATAGATATTCCATTTATCACCGGTTCTATGGTGAGCAATACGCTTAATTCGATACAATACCGGGTCGCGCATATTAATATTGGGCGAGGCCATATCGATAATTGCCCGCAGGGTCATACTACCCTCGGCGATCTCGCCCGCTTTCATCTGCTCTAGCAACGCTCTACTTTCAGCGGCTGGCCTTGAACGAAAAGGGCTCGCTTTACCCGCTTCAGTCAGTGTGCCGCGATACTCGCGCATCTGTTCAGCGTTGAGCTCGCAGACATAGGCTTTATTTTGATCAATTAAATCACAGGCCCATTGGTAGAACTGGTCAAAATAATCAGAGGCATAGCGAATATCACCACTCCAATTAAACCCCAGCCATTGAACATCATTGATAATTGCTTGAACAAACTCATCACTTTCTTTCTCAGGGTTTGTATCATCAAAGCGAAGGTTGCAGTCGCCCGCGAAATTTTCAGCCAAACCAAAGTTAACGCAAATCGATTTAGCATGACCAATATGCAGATAGCCATTGGGTTCAGGCGGAAATCGAGTCACTACCTTAGCGGTCTTACCCGAAGCCAGATCATCAGTAATGATTTGCTGAATAAAATTGATGGGTTTGTCACTATCAGTCATATTGGATCGCTTGCAAGCAAATTAAGGTGCGAAGTATAGCTCTCAGCGGGCTTTGGTTAAACCTTAACCCGCCTGTAAGGATAAATATTTTTGTTATTTATCTCATTCATTAGCAACTTATTTGCAGTAATCGCAAAGATCGCTTTGATTTACACGGGTTACAAATTAAAATAGTGCTTTGTTACTAATTAATTTATGGACCTAATATGATCACTTTCCGCACCACCATGGGCGATATCTCAATTGAACTAGACTTCGATAAAGCACCAATCTCATCGGCTAACTTTTTAAGCTATGCCAAAGATAATTTTTACAATGACACTGTGTTCCATCGTGTGATTAATGGCTTTATGGTTCAGGGTGGCGGTATGACCTCTGATATGCAGCAAAAACAAACCAATGCAACGATTGAAAATGAAGCCGACAATGGCCTTAAAAATGATATAGGTACATTAGCCATGGCGCGAACTGCAGACCCGCACTCGGCTTCTTCACAGTTTTTTATCAACGTTTCGAATAATGATTTCCTAAACCATAGCGGAAAAAATATGCAGGGTTGGGGCTATGCGGTATTTGGCAAGGTCGCTGAAGGCATGGACGTTATCGAAAAGATTAAAACTGTTGCTACTGGCAGCGCTTTTGGTCATCAGGACGTTCCTGTTGATCCCATTGAGATTACTGAAACTGTCATTAGCGAAGAATACGCAGCGAAATAATTTAGTATCTTATGACAATCCTGTTTATATCAGATCTTCATTTGTCACCACAGCGCCCGGAAGTCACTCGGGCGTTTGTGCATTTCATAGAGACTCAGGCAAGTTCAGCAAAAGCGCTTTTTGTGCTCGGCGATCTTTTTGAGGCCTGGATTGGTGACGATGATACCTGCTCCACAGGTATTGAGGTGCAGACAGCGTTCAAACAGCTTACCGATAAAGGGGTTGCCTTATTTATTCAACATGGCAACCGTGATTTCTTTCTTGGCAAACGCTTCTGTAAGGCTACTGGGGCGACACTTTTAGCCGATGAACATCTAGTGGAGTTTAACGATCAAGAATTATTGGTTATGCATGGCGATACTCTGTGCACAGACGATGTTGACTATATTCGCTTTCGCCAACGAATACGCCACCCAATCAGTAAGTTCTTACTACAATTACTTCCTCTAAAAGCTCGACAAAAATTGGCTCATAACATGCGTGCTAAAAGTAAAGCTGCTAATGCCAATAAACCCAGCGCCATTATGGATGTTAATTTAAATGCGGTTGAAAAGGTTATGTCAAAACATCAGGTGAAAACATTGATTCATGGCCATACACATAGACCCAACCGCCATCAACAGAAGCAAGGCGAGCGCATTGTTCTGGGTGATTGGCATGACAGAGGCTGGTATGTAATTTGGAATACTGCTGGGCTTGAACTCAATCATTTTGAAATTCCCGCCCTCTAAGTAAGCCAAAATAATCAATCAACCTATTGATCACGCATTAATATTATTTTTTTCAATATATAGAGACCCTGTAAAAAACTGGAAAACTATCCACTATAGGGTATTATTAATCTATACGTTTAACCAAGCTAATCAGGATATCCACTATGAATACCAATCCAGATAAATACAGTACAGCAAATACGGCTTCTGCAGTCGCCAATGCAGCCCTAGATCCAGCGGTAGCCAAAGTTCTTAGAAGCACCTATACCTTACTCGGTGTTACTCTCGCCTTTAGTGCACTGATGGCTGGCATCTCAATGGCAATGAATGCGCCCTATTTTGGCTTATGGACATTACTGCCCTACTTTATTTGCCTTTGGATGGTCGAAAAGAACAAAAACAATGCATCGGGTATCGCATGGGTATTTGCCCTAACAGGCTGGATGGGCTTTACCTTAGGTCCTATTATCAGCATGTATCTTGCCGCCGTGGGTTCAGGCCCGATTATGATGGCGCTAGGTTCAACTGCTTTAGTTTTCTTTGGCGCATCAGCTTACGTGCTAACTACCCGTAAAAACCTAAGCTTTATGACCGGTTTTTTGATGACGGGAATTTTAGTGGCTTTTATCGCCGGTATTGCTAATATTTTCCTCAAAATACCCGCGCTTTCAATTACTGTAAGTTCGGTATTTGCCTTCCTGTCGGCAGGAATTATCATGTGGCAAACCAGCGCTATTATTCATGGCGGCGAGAGAAACTATATCTCGGCTACAGTTACCCTGTTTGTAATGATTTATAACCTGTTTCTCAGCCTTCTCCAATTATTTGGCATCATGAGTGACGACTAAGACAACCTGTTAGATTAGATTTAAAGCCCTGCAGTTGCGGGGCTTTTGCTTTTCTAGATTTACATGGTGCAAACTATGACAGACGAAGCCAATTATCTAAGTGATTTAGCCCCCTGGTCAAAAACCAAGGCCATTGAGCTGGGTATTGCTGAGGGTCTGGATATAGACAAAACCCATATTGAGATACTCATTACGGCACGTAGCTTCTTTTCAATATATGGCTTTTCTCCTTCTATGCGACCTCTGTGTAAAACAGTCACTGAGCACCTTGGGGTGACTAAAGGCCGAAGCATGTATCTCAATCAACTATTCCCAGGAAGTCCGGCCAAAATTGTGGCAAAACTTGCCGGTCTACCTAAACCAAAGAACTGTATTTAAATGAAACTCTGCGATTACAATTTAGATAATTTACCGAGCGAAAAGAGCTCACCTAATCAGGCTAGTCAACAGCTTTTATTGGATCAGCTGCCTGAGTGGCAGATTATTCACAAGGATGATGTGGATCAACTTTTCTGCCAATTTAAATGCGAAAATTTTGTATCTGCGATGAATCTTGCTTCTGCAATCACCCAGATAGCGGAACAGGCTGACCATCATCCCACCCTAGTGATTGAATGGGGAAAGGTTTCAGTTTATTGGTGGTCACACTGGCTGAAAGGTTTGCATATCAATGATTTTATTCTGGCCTATAAAACCCAAGAGCTGCATCACATTCTATGAATCCACAGCATAATGACGACCCACTGGCATACCAACAACAGCTAGAAACTAAAGTTGATCAGTTTAAAACGCTTATGGCCAATGCTGGCGTAGAGATTCCTGAATTAACTATTCACAGCTCAGCCCCCTTTGGGTTCCGTATGCGGGCTGAATTTCGTATTTGGCATGAACAGGGTCAAGCTCATTTCGCCATGAATAGGCCCGGTGAAAAGCGCCCCTATATTATTGATGACTTTCCAATTGGTGCTGAATTAATTAATCGATTAATGCCAGACATTCTGGCCGCGGTTAATGCCAACGAAATGTTGAGCAGAAAGCTATTCAGTATGGAGTTTTTAACCACCACGACCCAACAGGTCTTGGTAACATTGATTTACCATAAACCCCTTGATGAGCAATGGCAGCATCAGGCTAGCCTGCTTGCCAAGCAGTTAAATATAAAAATTATTGGGAGAAGCCGAAAGCAAAAACTGGTTTTAACTGATGATTATGTGATTGAAGAATTATCCGTTGATGGCAAGCTGTATCAATACCAACAAGTAGAGGCTAGCTTTACTCAGCCCAATGCACAGGTAAATCAAAAAATGCTAACCTGGGCAAGCGATTGCCTTAAAAATAGCAATCATGATCTGGTAGAACTGTACTGTGGTAATGGTAATTTCACCGCCGTTTTAGCCCAACATTTTGACAAAGTACTCGCCACAGAAATTTCCAAGGTATCGGTGAATTCGGCTACCTATAACTTTGACCTTAATAAGGTAGACAACGTCACCATTGCAAGACTTTCTAGCGAAGAATTTACTCAGGCCTTAAACAGAGAGCGAGCTTTTAGACGACTGGCTGATGTTGACCTAGATAGCTATAACTTTTCAACTATCTTTGTGGATCCACCTCGGGCAGGCCTAGATTCGGGTACCGAAAAGTTAGTCACTGAAATGGATTCTATACTCTATATTTCCTGCAACCCTGAAACCCTCGCTGAGAACTTAAAGCAGATCACCAAGACCCATCAGGTGGTTTCTGTAGCGGTTTTTGACCAGTTCCCTTGGACTCAACACATTGAGTCTGGCGTGTTGCTTAAACGCCGTTAATTAACCGAGGCTAAGGCCTTAGCCGCTAGTTGTATTTGCTCGGCATATTTGTTTTCAATAGACAGGCGTTCTTTTTCCAAGCGGTTTTTTTCTTCTTTAGGCAAGGCTTTCCATGCATCGAGTATGGGTAAATGAGACGCATCCATTGCCAGAGCCTGAAAGACCTTGATAGATTTGTCCTGCTCGAAACCATCTTTGAGTTGCTGTGCTAAAAACCCAATACGCATAGCCGCTTCAGTGGCCGAGAGGTCATTTTGTAACAGTGCCTGTGCAATCACCCTGATAGACAGCTGAGCATCTAACTGTGACTGTGGATCATAAAATGTCGGTTGCGATGAAACCGTAGCTTTATTTTTTAATTTAAAGGCTAAATAGCAGGCATAAATTGCCAAACCGCAGGAAACAGTAGCAGCGCATAAAAGTAAGATTTGAAAAATAGACACAGCAGATCTCTAAGTTAAGACAGAATGTTTACGTATCACTAGCCGGTAATAGTTTATCGGCTATAGCTTTCTTGGTTTTTGCGCCCAATAATTTTAGCTCTTCACTGCGTTTAACTAGGTTACCGCGACCCGTAGAAAGGCGCTTAAAGGCCGTTTCGTAAGCATCCTTACTCTTATCAAGATGCTTGCCAATATCCTCTAAGGCTTCAACATGCAGGACAAAAAGATCATAAAGTCCGCCCGCTTTTTCAGCTATCTGCTGGGCATTAATATTTTGATCAGCATAGCGCCACAGGTTTTTAATGGTTCTTAGGGTCACCATTAATGTACTGGGGCTTACCAGAATAATGCCCCTATCGTAGGCTTCACGCATAATGTCGGGATCATTGTCCAAAGCCAGCATAAAGGCCGACTCAACGGGAATGAAAATTAAAACAAAATCTAGGCTATTAATAGTTTCCAGTTTTTCATAGTTCTTGATATCCAAACCTTTAATGTGCGCACGCAGAGATGTTAAATGATTTTTTAAAAATTCTTGGCGCTGTTGCTCATTATCAGCATGAAAGTAGCGCTCGTAATTAAGCAGACTGGTTTTAGCATCAATAATAATATCTTTGCCTTCGGGCAAACGAATAATCACATCTGGGTTACGTCGCTTGCCCTCTTCGTCTTTAAGAGCAACCTGAGTTTCATATTCTCGACCTTTAGACAAACCAGAATCTTCAAGTAATTTTTCCAGTACAAATTCGCCCCAATTACCCTGCTGTTTATTATCACCTTTTAGGGCATTAGCCAGACTAGCGGCCTCAGAGGATATCTTCATGGTCTGCTTTTGCAGTTCGCCAATTTGGCCGGCCAATTGATTGCGATCAGCGTTCTCTTTTTCGTAGGCAGAAGATACCTGCTTGCGAAAGTCACCTATGTCTCGTCGCAACGGACTCAGGGAGGTATCCAGTGCCTGCTTACTCTGCTCAGAAAATTTGGTCTGCTTATCATCAAAAATACGATTGGCTAGATTTTCAAACTCTTGACTGAGACTTTGCTTAGCCTCTTTGACTAACTTAAGCTGAGCCTCAAAATTTGTTTCTTGATTTGACAGCTTTTCTTCAAGCACAAGCTTCTCAGCTTTGAGTTGCGATAGAGTCTCTGAAGCCTGACTTTTAGCCATTATTCGACCATAAACCAACCCAATAACAAAAGTTATTAAGCAGCAGACAATTATCAAAAAAGCAGTACCTGTAAAAATATTAAATTCCATTGGCTAATTTATCCAGTTAGCTGTCATTTACTTTATAGTTCTGAGATTATAGCGTTTAAATTAAAATATAAATAAGTCTAAAATAAACCTATGCTTTCCCCGCTTATAAATATTGCGCCATTTCGCGACGCTATTGCTGAAAATCAGTTGATTTTAACAGCCAATCAGCGTCTGGCAATGCAAATTAAGCAGGCATGGGGTCAATTATCCCAAGACCAGAATACACCAGTTTGGCGTAGCCCTAGGGTCATGTCTATTGAACATTGGTTAATGTTCCTATGGGATGAGCTAAAGGATCAGAATCATCCTCTAGTCAGCCAGCTTTCCATTGTCGGGACTATGCAAAATCAATACTACTGGGAAAAAGCTCTTTCCCAGGGACAATCCGATTTAACTCTCGACCTCAGCTTTGCCAGCATGGCCGCTAACTGCCATGATCTATTGCAGCGCTGGACTTTAAATTACAATGAAATAACCGAGAGCAGCTCCTCGTTAGATAAATTTAAACACTGGGCAACGCAATATCAAAATCTATTAAATAAAAACAAGCTCGTAACTCCCCCTCAAGCATGGCAGCTTATAGGGGATTGCTTTGTTGCTGGCGCTTTGGATAAAGAGCCAAAGATCAACCTCTACGGATTTCAATCAATTTCTCCTCTACAGCAACGATTATTAGAGACAACAGCCACTGAATATGATCATATTCAGCCCAACCAGAGGCCGGTTAGTGCGAAAAGTATCGAGTGCACAGATCCCAACGCTGAATTTGCAGCGGCCTCAAAATGGGCAGCATTAGAATTACTTAAAAATCCCAATCAACGAATAGGCATCCTGATACCTGATCTAAACAATAGCCTAACTCAGGTTGTACGTATTATTAATGAGACGCTGGCTGAACAAAATTGTTCTACCGCGGTGAATATATCCGCCGGGGTAAAACTATCTGATACTGCCCTTATCAAAGCTGCATTTAATTGCCTAGACCTGTTTGATTTCAAATTACCGCTTAATCAATGGCTGTGTATTCTTAATTCACCCTTTAATCTATTTGAAAAGCTACCTATTCAATTTAAAGTAGACTGTGAACTCAAGCTCCGAGCTTTAAAAAGCCACAGCCTAGGGCTTGATCAATTTATACAGATTATTCGAGGACAGCAGTCCAGCTTAGAAAATTCCGATGAGATTCAGAATGATATTGAACCTCTATACAGTTTTCAGCAGTACAATCGCGAAAATAAAGCCCATCAGTATTCCTTTAGCCAATGGGCAGACATTTTAGATAAAACCGTTAAACAATTAGGTTGGCCTGGATTAAGCCAGCCGACTAGTATTCAGTATCAACAGATACAGCAATGGGATAAATTACTTGCCAAGTTAGCAGAGCTGGATAATCTAGGCATTGAGGTTGGACGCTCAAAAGCTCTGTATTTCTTAAATAAATTAGCCGCTGAGCAGTTATTCCACCCACAAACAGGAGACGCGCCCCTGCAGGTACTTGGCCTCTTAGAAGGCGCGGGCTTAGTATTTGATAAACTCTGGGTAACCGGTATGCATAGCGGCAATCTACCCACCTCAGGCTCCATTGACCCTGTACTTTCAGCTAACTTCCAGCGTCAGCATCAAATGCCTTTTAGCGTTCCTGAAAAAGAATTAACCATTGCCAAAAGTTTACTATCAAGCTTTAAAGAAAATACGCAACAACTCTATCTAAGCTACCCACTGAGTGATGGTAAAACACCGTTAGAACCTAGCGCACTTATTAAGGATATAGAGCCACAGGATCTCACAGAAGTAGTTAGTCAGATAGAACCCGCCCATTGGCTTCAGCAATCCGAGCAAAGTGTTTTACTAGAAGAACCTGGCTATGCCTTCAACCCAATATTCGAGCCTATTCGCGGTGGTAGCAGTATTCTCAAACATCAATCCACCTGCCCATTCAATGCTTTTGCAATACATCGACTTTGGGCGCTTGATCTCGATGAGCCCAGCATTGGTCTTGAGGCTATGGATAAAGGGAGTATTGTTCATGAGATTCTGCGTCGACTCTGGGATAACTGGAAAACATCCTGCGTATTTATGGCCTTAAGTGATGAGCAACTCGAAGTGCAAACTGAAGATACTGTGAGAACCGTTCTTTTGGAGCAGGCTAAAACCCATAGCTGGTTGCAGGGTGAAAACTATCTCGCCCTTGAGCAGCAAAGAATGTCTAAAATGATTCTGCAGTGGCTAGAAGTTGAAAAGCAAAGACCCAGCTTCGAGGTCATCAAAACCGAACAAAAAATCACTATGGATTTTGGTAATCTTAAGATCTCGCTGAGCTTGGATAGACTGGATAAAGTACAGGATCAGTTAGTGGTCATTGACTATAAAACCGGGAATGTCAGCAGTGCATCTTGGCATGGAGAGCGACCCAAAGATCCTCAGCTACCCCTCTATGTACTGGCTAGCGAGCCGAAGCCCGAGGGTTGTTTTTTTGGCCACCTAAAAGGCACAAAATTTAAATATATAGGTCTCTCAAAAGATCCTGTAATTACCGGGTTAAAACCTGCAGATGACTGGCAGGTCCAGATAGATGAATGGCAAACAGCAATTAATCATTTAGCTCAAGAATTTGTTCAAGGAAAGGCATCGGTTATAAAATATCATGATAGTGAGTTTAACTACCAGACTGAACTACTACCCCTAAACCGCTGGCATGAGCACAATGATATTGAGCGCTTATTAAAAGGTTCTAAGCCATGAATCTAAACGCTGGATCTAATCAGTTAAATGACAGCTCTGCCAGAATAGAGGCATTGGACCCTAGTCAAAGCTTCATTGTTTCAGCACCTGCAGGTTCAGGTAAAACAGGGCTTATTACTCAGCGGATGCTGAAGCTACTGGCGACAGTTGAAAATCCAGAAGAAATACTATGTATTACCTTTACGCGAAAAGCAGCGGCAGAGATGCGACAGCGTATATTTGGCGCCCTAGTGGATGCCCAAGACCAGCCAAAACCCCACAGGGATTTTGAACTGCAAACCTGGGAATTAGCTCAGCAGGTTCTTAAGCGCAATAGCTCAAAGGACTGGAATTTACTCGAAATACCCTACCGATTACGCATTAAAACCATTGATAGCTTTTGCCATTATGTGGCAAAACAATTTATGTTTGATAGCGGCTCGGGGGAATTGCCCGAACAAAGTGAATTTCCTGATAGTTTTTATCAAATAGCCGCACGAGAATTACTTAATCAATTAGAGAAGAATAATTCCACTAGCGAAGCCCTTCAAATTGTTCTCTCTCATATGGGCATGAATTTAAAGCGCTGTGAGCAGTTATTTGCCAGTATGCTAGGCAAGCGTGACCAATGGTTACCGCATATTTTTAGCGTTAATAATAATCAAGATTACTTTCAGGACGTAATTGAGCAGTTAATTAGTGACAAATTAGCTCAAACCTATCAACAGCTACTACCCCTTGCCGGTGAGCTTATTGAATTAGCCGATCATGCGGGTTGCCATGCCCCCGATAAATCACCAGAAATTCAAACCCTTGCGGGTATTACTTCTATACCCTCACTGGATGGGCAAGGGCTAGCACAATGGAAAAATCTGTTTCGACTGTTGGTAACCAAAGATAAAAAATATCCACCGCGAAAAACTATCAATAAAAATCAGGGCTTCCCAGCGGATAACGAGCAACAAAAACAACAAAAGAAACGCATGCTGAGCTTGCTGGCAGATTTTGGACAAGATCAAATGTTACAGGCAATGGTATTAGATACCATGTACCTTCCCGACATAGATAATCATCATGATCAGCAAGAAATACTCCATGCCCTGGGTATTTTATTGCCTCAACTCGCCGCCATTTTAAAAATGACCTTTCAGCAACAGGGTCAATCAGATTATTCAGAAATCACCTTGGCCGCACTAGAGGCGTTAGACCCAGATTCCACTCATCAGCAAATTTCAGATATTACACTTAAACTGGACTATCAGATAAAACATATCTTGGTTGATGAATTTCAGGACACCTCCGGTTCGCAAATGAAGCTATTAGAACATTTAGTGAGTGGCTGGGAATTAAATGATGGCCGTAGCTTATTTTTGGTGGGTGATGCCATGCAGTCACTCTACAGCTTCAGAGATGCTAGAGTCGGATTGTTTATCAATGCGCAGCGTTACCCTATTGGCCCTATTCAATGTAAGCCACTGAACCTAAGCACTAACTTTAGATCGCAACAGGGTATTGTGGACTGGGTTAATCTGCAATTTGCAGAAGCCTTTCCTGCTACAGCCAATATTAATCGTGGTGCGGTTCCCTATAACCCGTCCACCGCTTTTAAATCAGCGAGCGATCAAATTGCCGTTCATTTTAATGGCTACAGTAATACCCATGGTGCTGACTATATGGCTGCCGAGGCGCAGGACATTTCCTCATTGTGCCAGCAGATTCAATGCCAAAATCCAGATCATAGCATCGCTATTTTGGTCAGAAACCGCGGCCATCTAAAACAGATAGTTCCCGCCTTAATCGATGCGAAACTAAATTGGGAAGCAATCGATATTGATCCATTGGCTGAGCGCATGCCGGTGGTTGATTTAATGTCCCTCACTAGAGCGCTAATATCAGCAGCGGATCGTATCGCTTGGCTAGCCCTATTAAGAGCGCCATTTTGTGGTTTATGTCTTCAGGATCTAGTGGCACTCACCAATGATATTGATGGCTTTAACAAACAGCCCAACAGTCTAATTAGTCAGCTTATTAAATGGCAAAAGACGCCCAGTAAGTTTCCACAGCTTAGTGAAACTGGCAGACAGTTACTTCAGCGAATAGCACCGATTATTATCAAAGCATGGCAACACAGAGGCGACTTTAATCTGCGCGACCTTGTGGAGCAGCTATGGATTGATTTAGGTGGGCCAGCCACCCTTATTAATGATCGCGATCTATTTGATAGCCGCAGTTACTTAGATCTTTTAGAAAAATCTCAGCAAGCGGGATCCTTGGTTGATTGGCATGAATTTAAAAAATCAGTGGATAAACTCTATGCGCAACCTATGGCGAATAATCATGAATCAGGTTCCGCGCCCATACAGATAATGACCATACATAAATCTAAGGGGCTGGAGTTCGATCAGGTTATCTTACCCAACCTCACAAAGGGTGCAAAATCTGACGACAACGACCTATTACGCTGGCAAGAACAGGTCGATGACAGCAATCACAATACACTGCTGCTTGCCGCAATGGGCCCCTATGATGAGGATGATAATGACCCAATCTACAGCTATCTAAAACATGAGCAACGAGCTAGAAGTCTGTTAGAAAATACACGAGTACTCTATGTTGCAGCTACCAGAGCCATTCAAAAACTTCATTTATTTGGTGAGCTTAAACCCAAAAAAGAAGGCTGGGAAAAGCCAACAGACACATCCCTCCTGTCTTGCATATGGCCCACTATTGAAAACAGTCTTAGTCAATCAGAATTTCAGGTCAAAGAATTAGCCGCACCAGAAATTATACAGGCTGATTCTTCGCAGTCTTCAGCAGCTCATAGTTTATACCGACGACTTCCCAGTGAATTTATAGCCCAGCGTATGCCGCAAAATAAAATGAACCTTGGCGTCAGTAAGTATAAGAAAAAAGCCCAGACGGATGATTTACTTGATCAAAGAGCGCGGCATTTGGGTACTGTATTACACAGAACGCTCAAGCAAATAGGCCAAGAAGGTATTGCTAGCTGGCCTAAAAAGCGTCGTGCGGATTTGAAAATTTTTTGGACATCCAGCCTCAAACAGATGGGTATCATGGTCACACAGGCAGAGCTTGAATCACTGGCGGCGGCAATCGAAAAGATGTTACAGGATAATAAAGGTCGCTGGATACTCGACAGTCATATTGAAAGCCACTGTGAACAGGAGTTATCTTATTTCGACGCTGACTCTAAGACAGTAAAAACCTCTATTATTGATAGAACCTTCGTAGAAAACCAGACAAGATGGATTATCGATTATAAATATTCACGCCCAAATGATGACGAAACCGAGCAACAATTTTCTCAACGCCAGACAGAAGCCTATCGAAGTCAATTAAATCATTATGCGCAGCTTTATCGTCATATTGACAAATATTCGGTGCGCTGTGCACTCTATTTCCCGCAAACAGCCGTATTCATTGAAGTTGCAGGCAATTAATCTTTCCCTTCGTGAAATTTTCAGTACAATAGAAATATTGGGGAAAAAAGCAAATAATTAGGAAAAAATAAAATGGACACTCAAGAAGTTGAGAACATTAATGTTGAAGCGCCAGAAATACTGATTACGCCAGCCGAGCTGAAGCGTGAAATACCGATCACCGACAAAGCCAGAAAAACTGTAGCTGAAGGTCGTCAGGTTATAGAAAATATTCTTTCGGGAAAAGATCACCGTGTTTTTGTGGTTGTAGGCCCCTGCTCTATTCATGACTTAGATGCAGCCCATGAATACGCCAAACGTCTTAAACAGCTAGCCGATAAAGTCAGCGATAGCCTGTATATCGTTATGCGTGTTTACTTTGAAAAGCCCCGCACAACCGTGGGCTGGAAAGGTTTGATTAACGACCCCTATATGAATGATTCATTCAAGATTACCGATGGCCTGCATATCGGCCGTAAACTGCTGCGGGATATTCTTGAGGTAGGTCTGCCAACAGCCACTGAAGCACTGGACCCTATTTCTCCACAATATATGCAAGATCTTATTGCATGGTCAGCCATTGGCGCACGAACGACAGAATCACAGACTCACCGTGAAATGGCTTCAGGGCTCTCATCGTCAATTGGCTTTAAAAATGGTACTGATGGTGGCTTAACGGTTGCCATTAATGCACTGCAGTCAGTAGCTAACCCCCATAGATTTTTAGGCATCAACTCAGATGGCAAGGTTTCTATAGTAACCACCCGTGGCAACCCAAATGCCCATGTTGTTCTTCGTGGCGGTAATGGCAAACCCAACTATGACTCAGTTAGTGTTTCAATTTGCGAGCAAGAGCTCAATGCTGCCAACATTAAACCTAACATCATGGTTGACTGCAGTCATGCCAACTCTAACAAGGACCACAATCTCCAACCGTTGGTTCTAGATAATGTCAGCAATCAAATTTTGGAAGGCAATAAATCGATTATTGGTGTAATGCTTGAAAGCCATATTCATGGTGGCAATCAGAAACTTTCCTCTAATCCCGACGAAATGGAATATGGCGTTTCGGTTACTGATGCCTGCATTGACTGGGAAACCACAGAGAAATCACTGGTTGAAATGGCAGACAAGCTGAGAGAAGTTCTAAAAAATCGCTAGTCACTTAATGCAGACTCAATAATCTAGAGGGGTTAATTTTATGCCGAAAATTATACTTTTATTAGCCCTTCTTATTGGCGTCTGGTATTGGTGGTCCTATCTTAGAAGACTTCCCAAGGATAAAAGCCGACCCTTTCTCTGGAAAACCGGTTTTTGGTTAGTTCTAGGGATTGCCTCCTATCTTGTCCTAACCGGAAGAATGCATTGGCTAGGTGCTGGTCTAGCAGCCCTAGTTCCTCTTTTGCGTTCAGTGGTTTTATGGGGCTTTAGAGCAGCCCCCCTAATGCGGTTACTGGGACGATTTAAGTCGACACCTTCACAGTTTCGCACCCAGAATTTAGTGGTTACAATTAACTTTGCTAGCGGTCAGATTTCTGGTGAAATCATTACCGGTGATCTAGCCGGAAAGCAGCTAAGTGAACTTAGCTCTGATGAAATAAAAACTCTGTCACAGCAACTTAAAGAAACCGACAAAGAATCCTATGTCCTGTTACAAGCGTATTTGCTTAGAAGCGGATCATCCGAAGAACATACGACTAATAATTTTAATCCAGGAAGTTACAATGAGATTTCTAAAGCTGAAGCCTACGAAGTACTAGGTATCTCTGCTAACTCATCTCAGCAAGAAGTGATTAAGGCGCATAAACGCTTAATGCAAAGACTCCACCCTGATCGTGGTGGTAGCGACTATCTTGCCGCTAAGATAAATGCAGCAAAAGATTTACTCATTAAATAAATTTAAACCAATCACTCTAGCCTGTTAGCCTATTCACCCCTACAATAGCGACTGTTTATAAAGGTTTTTTACTATGCACAATGACAGCCAAACTCTCGAATTAACCAAGCAACTCATATCGCGTCAATCAGTGACGCCTGAGGATGACGGCTGCCAGCAATTAATGACCGACCGGCTTGTGAAAGCTGGTTTCAATATTCAGCCACTGCCCTTCGAGGATGTTGATAATTTTTGGGCAATTCGCGGTGAGTCTGGCCCCATACTTTGTTTTGCAGGGCATACAGATGTAGTCCCATCGGGCCCTGAAAGCAGTTGGCAAAGCCCGCCCTTTGAGCCCACTGTAAAGGATGGTGTCCTAACCGGGCGCGGAGCTGCGGATATGAAGGGCTCATTAGCCGCTATGGTAGTTGCCGTAGAAAACTTCGTGGCCAATAATCCAAACCATCCCGGTCGTATTGCATTCCTTATTACCAGCGATGAAGAAGGCATTGCCGCCAACGGTACTGTAAAAGTCGTCGAATGGCTAAAACAACAGAATACAATTCCTGAATACTGTCTAGTAGGTGAACCCTCAAGTAGCGAGAAATGTGGTGATACCATTAAGAATGGGCGCCGTGGTTCCCTTGGCTGTAAACTTCGTGTTCTCGGCAAACAGGGTCATGTAGCCTACCCTCACCTAGCTGACAACCCTATTCACAATGTCGCGCCTGCCCTTGCAGAACTGGCCAATACCGAATGGGACAGAGGTAATGACTTCTTTCCAGCCACCAGCTTTCAAGTATCCAATATCAACGGTGGCACTGGGGCGACTAATGTTATCCCAGGAGAGCTAGACATAGTATTCAACTTCAGGTTTTCAACAGAAGTAACTGAACAACAGTTGCGTGAAACCACTGAAGCTATTCTTAACAAACACCAACTAAACTATGCAATAGATTGGCATCTAAGTGGACAACCTTTCTTAACTGCAGAAGGAGAATTGGTTGATGCGGCAGTCAGTGCTGTCAAACAGGTCACTGGCCTTGATACCTTGCTATCAACCGCTGGCGGTACCTCCGATGGGCGCTTTATAGCACCCATGGGTACACAGGTTGTTGAATTGGGACCAGTTAATGCAACCATACACCAGATTAACGAATGCGTAGCGGTTGCAGACCTAGATCGACTGACAGCAATCTATGAATCTCTACTAGAGAATTTATTTAAATAAGGGTTATTTAGGAATTTTCTGCAACGCAAAAATATCATAGCGCGTAGACTTCCCCTCAAGTGAGTAATTAGGCTTTAAATTTCCCAGATATTCAGAATGAGCTGGGCGCTTTACCACCACGCGGTATAGAGCTTTCTGTAAGGCAATATCTAATATCTTATGAGAATCCCCATCACCGCCGACAATTTGATGCAGAGCCTGCATCTCTTTTTTAACCTGGGCGGATTTCTTCCTTTCAGGGAACATTGGGTCAACATAGATAATATCTGGCCTATTAAGCGGCTCAATTGCACTTAAATGGGAGATACTATCCTCATTTAGTAAGTTGATATTATTAATTATCCCAGCCAGATCAGAATCCTCCATACCTGCAAGAGCCGCACGATCTAAGCCGTCCCTGAGCAAGCAATGAACAATAGGGTTTCTCTCGATTAACTGCATCTGACAGCCCAAACTCGCCAGAATAAAGGCATCGGCTCCGAGTCCGGCGGTTACATCTAGCACTTTAGGCGAAAATTTACCGGATAATCCCACCGCCTTCGCAATCATCTGACCATTACCACCACCATAATTTCTTCGATGGCGATTACTGCCAGACACGAAATCGCAGCTAACGGCACCATGTGCTTTCTTATGAGATATAAAACTTAAGCCTGCAGTTGAAAAATGAACCGAAAAGTCAGTTTCCATGCCTTTTTTATTGGCATCAGAACCTAAATCCACCAAAGGAAGATTAAGCTGTGTTGAGAGCGCTGTTGCCTGACTTAGAAAACTAATATCAGCATATGAAATAGATATATTCTGCATACAACTATTAAACCATATTTATCATTAGTAAATTAAAACTTGATTCAATAATTAACAAAGTAATAACAGTTTGATTTTTAGATCACTTTAAAAATGACCCATAGGTCATACTAGAAAATAAGTATTAAATAAAACTCACTATTTTGGGGCATTTTTTGTCCACAGAACCTGTGGATAACTTTGTGGATTACTACCTTAGCAAGTGGTTTTAGCCTAGAAAAACCATAGGATTTGTACAAATTGACTGTTTTTTGTACAGTTACAAAATACCATATAAATCAATGACTTAAAAATATAACAAGAAAAAATCAACGACTTATAGGCATTAATTAAAGCGGAATATTACAAAAAAGAGGTATCTGTGGAAAAAAGGCAGAAATTAAGCGAATAATAAGAAAAAATAACCCTTAGATTTGAATTTTTATTTTTATAGTTCACATACTATATCTAAGAAAGATACACCCAGTCAAACCCTTCGTTCTGATTTGCGTAAATTATTTTTTCAGAGCGAGGAAAAACATCTTCGATGGCCTGTTTAACCCTAGCAGAATTGTTATTGCTTTCGCTAATATGCCCAATCACCAACTTTTGAATTGATTGTTGATCAATAGCGCTGAGCAAACTCGCAGTTTGATGGTTATTTAGATGTCCCCACTGCCCCGCTACGCGATCTTTTAAGAACTTTGGGTAGGCACCCGCCTGTAAAAGTTCGATATCGTGATTAGCTTCTACTAGTAAACCAGAACAGTTGTTGTACTGCTCAACGATATAAGGGGTTATATTGCCTACATCAGTCAGAATACCTAAACGGTATTGATCATAGGAAAATATGTACTGAACAGGCTCATTAGCATCATGAGGGACAGGAATAGGCAGTACATGGACATTGTGAATCATAAATTCGCTATGACTGCAGATTACCTTAAGTAGCTTAGACGTACTTGGAGAGACGTTCACTGCGCGATAACAGCCAGCCGTAGCATAAACATCAATTGAAAATTTTGAAGCAAATGGCAATACACCTTTCCAATGATCACTGTGCTCGTGGGTAACCAGAATGGCGCTAATATCTTGAGGAGACTTTCCTACCCGCTCAAGACGCCTAGCTGTCTCCTTGATTGAAAAACCGCAGTCAATCATCAAGCAACCATGCTCTGTATCAATAATTGTAGCGTTACCCTTACTACCACTGCCAAGAGAGGCAAATTTCACTCAGCGACTCCTTAAGACATATTACTTCTAACAATATTCAGAAGCTTTAAGGCCTGAGCGCGCTCTAAACTATCACCATCCATACTGACTAATCTTATTTCAATGGCATTACCCGTATTCTGAACGAGAATACGATAGCTTGCCTTAACTACATCATTTTCAGCAGCAAAGCCGAGCCAGTTAAAAAAGCCACCAGCCTCTTCCTCAAGCTCACTGCTATATGCAACCAGTAACTGACCCCGAGAGCGATCTCGGTCCACTAACGAGAAACCACCGCGCACCGCTGAATAATTAATTGACGCCCAGGTTCGTTCGAAATCTAGATTAACCTGTATAAAAGGATCTGCCGCTTCAGGATTAACAATCTCAACTTTAGAGGAACCGCCAATCTCTTGAGCTAACATGGACACCGAAGCAAAATCTGGGGAGGCCGCAAGTTCGTCAGCAAGAAATGAAATCATATCTTCTTCTTTAGCATCAGCATCAGAACTTTGATTCCAGTCCTGCTCAACTGCATCGACGATTTTTTGCTGATGAATAACAGCAATCTCAGTGCTGTTTATTTGTACGCCGGGTGAAACCACAAATTTAAATCGGTGTTCATTAGTTTCATCGGATTTATAAGAAAGCCAGTCAGTTTCAATAATACCAGCCGAGGCATCAACAGCAGAGGTAGGCAAGCCGCTGCTATTAAGAATATTACGTATTCTTGGCCAAAGTTTACTCGGTGAGCTGTTCACAAGAATCCAACGATTACCGTCAATTTTCTGGATTTTAACCAGCTGCTCAAAAGTATTCACAGAAATGGGCTGAGGTCTGGGGATTTCACCGGAGGTATCAGCAACTAATTTTTGCGAAAGCTGTGGTATAGGGTATAACTGACCGAGGCTTGTTGAATCAAGATTTTCAGGAACAACCGTTACCTGAACCTCTTGGGAGTTGAGATAATCAGAACTGTTATCTTCAATACCTAACCAACTACAACCAGATAAGATGATAAAACCTATTAAACTACAGATAATTCTGCTCATATGACTTTGCCTTAGGGCCCTTTTTCGTATTTTTATTTTATTAATTCTGCGCTTTTTAACGCCTGCATAACTTGGACTTGATTGGCATCAGATAGTTTCGTAAGCGGCAGGCGAATGGCATCATCAATCAAGTCTAGCTGATTAACCGCCCATTTGACGGGTATTGGATTAGATTCAACAAACATAGCATCATGAACAGGCAATAACTGTTGATCGAGAGCCTGAGCCTTATCAGCATCCCCCTTTAAGGCCGCTTCACACATCTGTGACATTAGATTAGGAGCCACATTAGCCGTTACAGAAATATCACCATGGCCGCCCAACAGCATCAATTCACGTGCACTGTGGTCATCGCCGGAATAAATAGCAAAGTCAGGCGTTGCGCTATCGATTAGAAGCTTGGCGCGCTGAAGATCTCCAGTGGCTTCTTTTATGCCAACAATATTAGAAATTTTAGATAACCGAAGCGCCGTTTCTGGAAGAAGATCACAGGCTGTTCTGCCGGGAACGTTATATAGAATCTGATCTATATCAACAGCTTCAGCAACAGCTTTGTAATGTTGATATAAACCTTCTTGAGTTGGTTTATTGTAATAAGGTGTTACCAACAGACAGGCATCAGCACCCGCCTGTTTAGCAGCCTCAGTTAACTCTATGGCTTCTCGAGTACAGTTGGCGCCTGTACCTGCAATAATTGGTATGCGGCCCTTTGAAACTTCTACAGTGGAACGTATAACCTGACTGTGTTCTTTGACGCTTAATGTTGCAGACTCACCAGTAGTCCCAACCGCAACCAATGCATGGGTTCCCTGATCTATATGCCATTCAACAAGCGACTCCAGTGCCTTCCAATCAACATCACAGCTGTCTGGGCACATGGGTGTCACTAGGGCGACAATACTTCCAGTAATCATCTTTGATCCTTTGATTTCAATCTAAATTAGCATTCACTAGTACTATATTAGCAAATCACTACTGTATCTTTGTATAAAAATCCGCTTCGCCCGCTGGGCGGGTTTTAAACCGGCGATGCGCCCAGAGATATTGGTCTGGTTGCACTCTAATAAACTGTTCCACGAGACGATTAATACGCGTTGCGTCCGCTATATCATCGCCAACTGGAAAGTTTTCCAACGCTGGGTGAACAGAAATTTTATAGCCTTGATTACCGGGTAATCTTACATGGGTAAAAGGAACTACCACAGCACCTGTTTTTTCAGCTAATCGCGCAGTTGCATAAACCGTTGCTGCCTGAATTCCAAAAAATGGCGCAAAAACACCCTGTTTAATCCCATAATCCTGATCGGGGGCATACCAAACTGTTCGACCAGCCTTCAAGGCTTTCATGGTGCCTCTAACGTCCCTTCGCTCATAAAGCCGACTATTATCGGAACTTTTATGAAGACGGCCTTTTATCTGTAAATAATCATAAACTGGATTACCATGGGCGCGGTACATACCATCACGCTCCGCAACCATAGCAACAGCAGCGGCACCTACCTCAAGGGTGGTGTGGTGAATACTCAAAAGGATCACACCCTTCCCTTTGAACCTCTTTAAGTTGCCTAAGCCCTCAAACTGCAGCAACTTAGAAAACCGACGCTTGGGCCACCACCAAGCCATGCCGAGCTCCATGATGGCAATTCCCATACTGATGAAGTTATCTCGTAACAAAACTGCTTGTTGCTGAGAATCCAATTCAGGAAAACATAATTCAATATTGCGCTTAGCAATGTGTTTACGATGAGTTGGTAACTTGAAAAGCACTAGCCCAATCAGCTTACCCAACACTAGAAGCCCAGTATAGGGAAGAAAAACTGCCAGACGCCAGAGGCCAAAATAAAGCCAAGTTTTAAAAAAACCTGGTTTCAGAAAACTTAGCTGAAACTTGGCACTCTTTGCATTCATAAATAGCTCTGAGCTAATTAAACCATCTGCGAAATAGGCACATCAGGATTAACATCAGCGTCATAGTCAACGCCATCAATCTCAAAACCAAATAGATTGAGGAATTCCTGTTTATAGCCATCAAGATCTGTAAGCTCACCTAGAGTTTCGTTGCTGATTGCCGCCCAACTTTTTGTAACAGCATCCTGAATGCTAGGGTCGAGCTCAAGCTCATCAACTCGTAAACGTCCCTCCTCATCCAGTCGCGGCGCGTCTGAATAGAGGCACTCTGTGAACAAACGATAAAGCTGCTCAATACAGCCCTCATGGGTGCCTGTCTTTTTCATCTCTTTAAATAGCATGGCCAAATAAAGAGGCATAATGGGGATCGCCGAACTCGCCTGCGTTACTACAGCCTTGAGCACAGAAACACGCGCGTCACCGCCAGAGGAGGCCAACTGATCACGAATATTGAGCACTTTAGTATCAAGGTCTTTCTTAGCCTGACCAATAGTACCGTCCCAATACAGATCCCAGGTAATTTTCTCACCGATATAGGTAAATGCAGTAGTTTTAGCGCCTTCAGCTAGCACGCCAGCCTCTTGAAGGGCATCAGTCCACATTTGCCAATCTTCACCACCCATAACAGCAACCGTATCATCAATTTCCTGCTGGTTAGCCGCTTCTAAACTAAATTCTTGAACTTCTTCTTTATCGGTATTAACGCCGGTCATAGTGACATCTTTACCTACAGGTTTCAGTGTCGAGTTAAATATCTCACCGGTATCAGGATGCTGGCGACGTGGAGCAGCCAAACTGTAAATAACCAAATCAACCTGACCAAGATCCTGTTTAATGGTTTCGATAGTTTTTTGCTTAATTTCGTTAGAAAAAGCATCACCATTAATGCTTTTAGCATATAGACCCTGTTGGTCGGCCATTTTGTGGAATGCAGCACTGTTGTACCAACCCGCTGTTCCCGGCTTGCGATCTGTACCCGGCTTCTCAAAGAAAATACCCAAAGTTGAAGCGCCGCCGCCAAAGGCCGCAGAAATACGCGCCGCAAGACCGTAACCGGTAGAAGACCCAATAACTAATACTCGCTTTGGCATCTCAATCGCTGGCTGAGATTTAATGTAATTAATTTGATTAACTACGTTGGCCTCACAACC
>JAHEHM010000021.1 GCA_024644585.1 Porticoccaceae bacterium
ATAGCGGTACCTCTGAAAATTGTTCCATCTGCGAGCGCAAGAACAGCCTCCCGATTGGTCTGGGAATTCACACAACCTCCTAAATTATAATGAGTCTATCTGGTAGGATAAAACCGAAAAGCCTTTTGATTATTTGCAAAAAAACGAGATGGGACAATTTGTCTCATCTCGCTTTTATAAGAAATATTCAGTATATCAACCTCTCGGACCAGTGCCGTTATTTGTTAACGAATCTGAGAAAGCATTTTAGGGCAAATGGACCCGTTTTGTCCATCATTGATAACTTTATTTTATTTAAATATATAGTTAATTGAAGCTACCAAAATTAAATATTTAGACTAAGCACGTCCTGCATGCTGTGCAGACCAGTTGGCCTCTCATTTAGCCATTTTGCAGCGCGAAGTGCACCATTAGCGAAAGCCATGCGACTTGAGGCTTTATGGGTAATTTCTACACGCTCACCTTCAGCGGCAAATAACACCGTATGGTCGCCAACAACGTCACCTGCTCGCTGGGTCGCAAAACCAATGGTTTGACGATCTCTTGCGCCCGTTTGACCCTCTCTACCATAAACGGCCACTTGCTTGAGGTCACGATTCAGTGCGCCAGCCACAGATTCACCTAGTGATAATGCGGTACCCGAGGGAGCATCCACCTTATGACGGTGATGTGTCTCTGAAATCTCGATATCCACATCGTCACCCAAAATTGATGCGGCAATTTCGGCCAGTTTAAAACACAGGTTAACCCCAGTGGCATAGTTAGATGCCATACAGATAGCGGTCTTTTCACTGGCCTGATTAATATTTTTTAGTTGCTGCTCATCGAAACCAGTAGTACCCGCAACAATTTTTTTACCCTGCTCAGCGCATAGAGCAATATTAGCTGCTGTTGACAGTGGGGTACTAAAATCAATAAGAATATCAAATTGATCAACAACCTCTTGCAGTGACGACACCACATTTATACTGTTTCTACCTATTCCCGCTAACTCACCTGAGTCAACGCCAATAAGCGAGCTATCTGGGCGTTCAACTGCCGCACTTAGTTGTAGGCCGTCGGTCTGAGTAACTGCCTCAATTAAGGCTTTACCCATGCGTCCACCCGCTCCAGTTATGGCTATATTGATCATTTTATTGTCCAAAGTTTTGTCTTAAGGGGTAACTCTACTCTAACCAGTGAGATTATCGAAGAATTTTTTCACTCCATCAAACCAACTTGAGGTTCTTGGCGAGTGTTTATCTTTGCCCATCAAGCTTTTATCAAAGCTGTCTAGGAGTGCGCGTTGATCTTCACCTAAATTAACGGGTGTTTCCAAAACCACACGACAAAGTAAATCACCTGTGCCGCCGCCGCGTACTGGTGCCACGCCTTTGCCACGCAATCTAAATACCTTGCCACTCTGTGTCTCAGCAGGAATTTTAAGTTTCACTTTGCCGGTTAAAGTTGGAACTTCCAATACGCCACCCAGAGCTGCCTGTGCGAAGCTAATTGGAACTTCACAGTGCAAATGACTGTTATCGCGGACAAAGATGGAGTGGTCGCGAACATGAACCTGAACATACAGATCACCCACTGGGCCACCATTGGGGCCGGCCTCACCTTTTCCACCTAGACGGATTCGATCACCCGTATCTACGCCGGCAGGAATCTTTACGGAAAGTTTTGTGTATTCTTGTTTGACGCCACGCCCGTGACAGTCAACGCAGGGATCAGCAATAATTTGTCCTGTTCCACCACAATCAGGACAGGTCTGTTGTACCTGGAAAAAGCCCTGAGACATACGCACCTGACCAAGACCGCCACAGGTACCACAGTTTACTGGCGATGATCCTGGTCGCGCACCGGTACCATCACAGGTATCACAGTGAACGGACCTCGGCACATCAATTTTGATAGTCTTACCTTTTACCGCATCTTCTAAATCTAACTCAAGATCGTAGCGAAGATCTGCACCTCTTGCGGGACCGGCACGACGGCCGCCACCGCCACCCCCGAAAATATCACCAAATACATCGCCAAATGCATCGCCAAAACCTGAGGTATCGAAGCCACCGCGACCGCCGCCAGAATTACCGTCAACACCGGCATGTCCAAAGCGGTCATAGGCTGCTTTTTTGTCACCATCACCAAGAATTTCGTAGGCTTCTTGAGCTTCTTTAAACTTCTCTTCTGATTTCTTGTTATCAGGATTGCGGTCAGGATGGTGCTTCATCGCTACACGACGAAAAGCTTTCTTGATCTCAGGATCAGAAGCCGATTTATCCACACCCAAAACTTCATAGTAATCGCGTTTTGCCATAACTAGCTTTTATTCCTAGAAAAATAAATAAAGGCGCGAACATTGTTCGCGCCTAGAGAATGCAACAATTCAGCCAATGCTTACTTGTTGTCTTTCTGAGTTTCATCAACCTCTTCGAACTCAGCGTCCATGGCATCATCGGCAGGTTGCTCAGCAGATTCACCCTGACCTTCTTCAGCCTGCTGCTCTGCATAGAGTTTCTGCGCTAGGGTTGCCGATGCTTCTGACAATTCTTTTGCCGCAGCATCCATAGCTTCCTTATCATCACCCTTAACCGCTTCTTCTACCTTGGCAATTGCTGCTTCGATAGCTGACTTCTCCTCATCCGAGGCTTTATCGCCCGCATCTTCAAGAGTTTTCTTAGCCGCATGAGCAAGGCCATCTGCGGTATTACGCGCCTGAGCCAACTCTTCGAACTTAGCATCTTCTGCAGCGTTTGCTTCAGCATCTGCAACCATTGCATCGATTTCTTCATCAGATAGACCTGAAGAAGCTTTAATCACAATAGACTGCTCTTTACCGGTTGCCTTGTCTTTTGCACTTACGTTTAAGATACCGTTAGCATCAATATCAAAGGTGACTTCGATTTGCGGCATGCCTCTTGGCGCCGGTGGAATATCAGCCAAATCAAAACGACCCAGTGACTTGTTCTGTGCAGCCTGTTTGCGCTCACCCTGAACCACGTGAATAGTTACCGCGGTTTGATTGTCATCAGCGGTAGAGAATACCTGCGATTTTTTGGTTGGAATCGTGGTGTTTTTCTCAATCACTGGCGTAGCAACTGCGCCCATGGTTTCAATACCTAGGCTTAACGGCGTTACATCCAACAATAGAACATCAGTTACATCACCTGCAAGTACAGCGCCCTGTAGAGATGCACCAACAGCTACAGCTTCGTCTGGGTTCACATCTTTACGCGGCTCTTTACCGAAGAATTCTGTGACTTTCTCTTGCACTAGAGGCATACGCGTCTGACCACCGACAAGAATAACCTCGTCAATTTCAGAAGCTGACTTACCCGCATCTTTTAGCGCCACTTTTAATGGGCTTAACGAGCGCTCAACTAAGTCTTCAACCAGAGACTCAAGTTTGGCTCTAGTCAGTTTAACGACCAAGTGCTTAGGACCCGAGGCATCAGCTGTAATATAGGGAAGATTAACTTCAGTCTGAGTGCTTGAAGAAAGCTCAATTTTAGCTTTTTCAGCAGCTTCTTTAAGCCTTTGCATCGCCAGTGGATCACCAGCCAAATCTACACCGCTATCGGCTTTAAATTCCGATGACAAATATTCGATAAGACGTAAATCAAAGTCTTCACCACCGAGGAATGTGTCACCATTAGTAGCCAATACTTCAAATTGTTTTTCGCCATCAACATCGGCAATCTCAATAATGGAGATATCAAAAGTACCGCCACCTAAGTCGTATACCGCAATAACACTATCACCTTCGCTCTTATCAATACCATAGGCTAGCGCCGCTGCTGTTGGCTCATTGATAATACGTTTAACTTCAAGCCCTGCAATACGTCCAGCATCCTTGGTTGCTTGACGCTGAGAATCATTAAAGTAAGCAGGCACGGTAATAACCGCTTCAGAAACTGTCTCACCTAGATAGTCTTCGGCAGTTTTCTTCATTTTCTTAAGAATTTCTGCAGATACCTGCGGGGCAGCTTTACTTTCGCCTTTAACTTCGACCCATGCATCACCATTGTCAGCTTTAACAATCTTATAAGGCACCATACTGATGTCTTTTTGAACGACCTTGTCATCAAAACGACGGCCAATTAGACGCTTAACCGCATAAATCGTGTTTTCTGGGTTTGTGACAGCCTGACGCTTGGCCGACTGTCCCGCTAAAATTTCACCATCATCTGCATAGGCAATAACAGATGGTGTCGTTCGGGCACCCTCAGCGTTTTCAATAACTTTGGGCGCATCGCCCTCTAGTACAGCAACACATGAGTTGGTGGTTCCCAAATCAATTCCGATAATCTTTCCCATTACTTCTTCTCCATCAATGTTTCTTTACATCTGTTAATAGGGTTTATTAACAGGGGTTTAAATTTCTAATCTCTTACTCTTAATGTGGGTGCAGTTTTAAATAATTCAAGGGTAAGAAAATAAGTTTTTAATTAGGCTGAGGTAGATACCACAACCATGGCGGGTCTTATAAGGCGACCATTTAATGTGTAGCCTTTCTGAAACACATTAATCACAGTATTTGGTTCAACCTCGGCATTGGGTACCATACTGACCGCTTGATGTAGATCGGCATCAAAGGGCTGGCCCTCTGGATCAACAGGCACAACACTGTGCTTTGTGAGTACATCAATAAAAGTTTTTAAGGTAAGTTCTAGACCTTCAGCAACCGCTTTTTGCGACTCATCTTCTGCGTCTATGGCCCCAATGGCACGCTCTAGGTTATCTACTACAGAGAGTAATTCCGTAGCAAACTTTTCTAGAGCAAACTTATGCGCACTTTCAACATCGCGCTGTGCTCTACGGCGCACGTTTTGCATCTCAGCCTGCTCACGCAGTAGTTGTTCACCTAATGTACTTAACTTTTGCTGAAGCTCCTCAACCTCATTAACAGTCTGTTCTTCTTGGTCTTCTGTTGACTCAGACGGATCAATTTCAGCTTCAGATTGCAGTTTTTCTTCAGTATTAACCTCAGGCTGCTCTGATTTAGCCGAAGTCTCCTCTTGGTTAGTATCTTGAGACACGCCAACTCCTTATAATTCACTTGGATTGTTGATAAAAAATGTTCTTACGCTGATACTACAGATGGGGGCAACTTATGGAGTTTCAAGTGTAAATTTCATGATTTGTCTCTGAAAATAATTTTCAATCGTTTTTTGGTGACTTTTTACCTTGCTACTGTCAATTACAATCAATAACTACACGCTAGTCGATACGCTAGAAATTGAATTTTCTCGGGGTACCACGGCTATCACTGGTGAAACCGGTGCGGGCAAGTCTCTTATTCTTGATGCACTGAGCATGGCGCTGGGCGATCGCGCGGATACTGGTACTATTCGGCAGGGTAAGGATCGCGCACAAATATCTGCAAGCTTTGATGTTTCAACTTTAAGCGACGCGAAGCAATGGCTAGACGCGAATGATTATACCGATGATGACGAATGCATCTTACGCCGCAGCTACAATACAGAGGGACGTTCACGGGGCTATATCAACGGCCAGCCCTGTACCATGCAACAGTTACAACAGCTAGGTGACCTGCTGGTTGATCTGCACAGTCAGCATGAACATCAGTCGCTTCTTCGCCGCAATACCCATCGCAATCTATTGGATGAATTCACAGGCTGTCATTCTCTGGCTCAAAAGGTAGAACAGTGCTTTCAGCAATGGCATGTAGCGTCCAAACAGTTAAATAGCCTAGCCGAGCGTTCGGAAGAGCTTTTAGCGCGCAAGGAGTTATTAGAATTTCAGGCAAATGAACTACAGTCGCTTAATTTAGAGCCAGGTTACTTAAAAGACCTTGAAGCTGAGCAGCAAAATTTAGCCAATGCAGAGCAAATTATCCATGACAGCCAACAGTTATTGGCCCTTTGCGATCAGCAGGAGAGCTTTAATCTTCGCGCAGGATTCAGCCAATCACTTTCAATATTGGCGCAGCTGAAACATAAGCCAGAAGCCCTTCAGGAGGCTGAACAGCTACTTCAGGCGGGATTAATTCAAGTCGATGAAGCTATTCACAGTATTGAGCAACATATTGATCTTTTTGAAGCTAATCCCGTACGCCTTAAACAAATCGAAGATGAATTAGGGGTAATCTTTCAGCTAGCACGTAAGCATAGAATTGAATCCCATCAATTAGCTGATAAATTAACTGAAATTCAAACGGAACTCAAAGCTCTGACGGCAGGTGATCAAAGTCTAGAGGGACTGCAACAGCAGTTAGATCAGCTAGCCACAGAATATACCACCCTAGCTAAAGACTTGAGTAAGGCCAGAACCGAGGGTGCTGTTCGAATGTCTGCGCAAATCAATCAACAGTTGCAGCAACTTTCTATGGAGGGCGCTGAGCTATTAGTTCAGTTAACGCCATTAGAAGAGAATAATTTTAAATCCTATGGGCTAGAAGAGATTGAGCTGGTTATTGCCACTAATCCAGGGCAACCCCATAAACCATTGGCAAAAATTGCTTCTGGCGGCGAACTTTCACGAGTAAGTCTTGCGATCCAAGTGGTTGCGGCTGCCAATAGCAGCATCCCCACCCTGGTGTTTGATGAGGTGGATGTGGGTATCGGAGGCAGTACAGCGGATACTGTAGGTAAACTTTTAAAACAGCTCGGCGAGCAGGGGCAAGTGATCAGTGTGACCCATCAGCCGCAGGTAGCGGCTCATGCTCATCAGCATTACCTAGTGAGCAAGATCACAGCAGATACCCGTGCAGAATCCAGTATTATTGCTATGAATAAATCACAGCGTATTGAGGAACTTGCTCGCATGCTGGGTGGCGCTAAGGTGACCGATCAAACGTTATCTCACGCTAATGAGCTATTTGATCTAGCGTCTGCCTAGACCATTTTCTCAGGCAATAAAAAACCCCTACCGGCTGAGCCGCTAGGGGTTTTTATTAACAACTTAGAAACTAGTCTTCAGTTGTTTCAGCAGGCTCTTCAGCCGCACCGCCTTCTTCTAGCTGAGCTTCTTTAATAGATAGCTTAACTCGACCACGGTTATCAATTTCAAGTACCTTAACGCGTACATCCTGACCTTCGCTGAGGTAGTCAGTCACTTTCTCAACACGCTTATCAGCGATCTGTGAAATATGTACTAGACCATCAGTACCTGGCATAAAGTTAACAAAAGCACCGAAATCAACAATACGTACCACTTTACCGTCGTAGATAGTGCCTGGCTCTGGATCAGCAACAATAGCAGTTACCGCATCCATAGCAGCGTTAAGTGATGTTGAATCTTCTGAGTAGATTTTAACTTCGCCATCGTCAGTAATGTCGATAGTTGAGTTGTGCTCTTCACATAGACCGCGAATAGTTGCGCCACCTTTACCAATAACATCACGAATTTTATCTGAATCAATTCGCATGGTTCCCATCTTAGGAGCAGATTCAGCAACTTCGTCACGACTCTTAGCAATAACTTTGTTCATTTCACCTAGAATATGAACACGAGCATGAAGGGCCTGCTCTAGAGCAATCTCCATAATCTCTTCAGTGATACCTTCAATCTTGATATCCATCTGCAGTGCAGTAATACCATCGGTAGTACCGGCTACTTTAAAGTCCATATCACCCAAGTGATCTTCATCACCTAGGATATCGGTGAGTACCGCATAACCAGCGTCTTCTTTAACCAGACCCATAGCAATACCAGCAACCGGCGCTTTAAGTGGAACACCAGCGTCCATCAATGCCAAACTTGAACCACAAACAGAAGCCATTGAGCTTGAACCGTTTGATTCAGTAATTTCTGACACTACGCGCATTGCGTAAGGGAATTCTTCTGCCGATGGAAGTACCGCTGCAATACCACGACGTGCTAGGCGACCATGGCCTACTTCACGACGGCTGGTAAATCCAGCACGACCACATTCACCTACTGAGTATGGAGGGAAGTTGTAGTGCAACATAAATGGATCATCGCGACGACCTTCTAAAGCATCAATCATCTGCGCATCTCTGGTTGAACCCAAAGTAGCAGCTACCAATGCCTGAGTTTCACCTCGTGTGAATAGCGCAGAACCATGGACACGGTCCAATACGTCAACTTCAACATTAATACCACGAACAGTTGTAGTGTCACGGCCATCAATACGCGGCTCGCCACGAATAATGCGTCCGCGAACAATATCTTTTTCAAGTTGCTTGAAAGCATCTTTTAATTCGTCTTCTGGGAACTGGTCATCAGCGGTTAGTTGCGCCATAGCTGAATCTTTAAGCTCGGCAATTTTTGCTGAACGCTCTTGTTTATTTACCACCTGATAGGCTGCATCTAGATCGCTAGCCACAGCACCTGATAGGGCATTAACTAGGTCGACATTTTTTTCTTCTGCCTGCCAATCCCAGCGCGGCTTGCCAGTTTCTGCAGCCAGCTCTTCGATTACACTAATAACGGTCTGCATTTCTTGGTGAGCAAATAGAACGCCACCTAGCATAATATCTTCAGAAAGCTCTTTAGCTTCTGACTCAACCATTAATACTGCGTCTTTAGTACCTGCAACCACCATATCAAGGGCTGAGGTTTCAAGATCGCTGTAAGTTGGATTTAGCAGATAGCCGTCTTCGTTTGTGTAGCCTACACGCGCACCACCAACAGGCCCATTAAATGGAATACCTGAAATAGAAAGTGCCGCTGAGGTACCAATCATTGCTGCTATATCTGGATCTATATCTTTTTCAGCAGAGATTACCGTACAGATAACCTGAACTTCATTTTTAAATCCATTAGGAAATAGCGGACGGATAGGACGATCAATTAGACGTGAAGTTAGAGTTTCTTTTTCACTAGGTCGAGCTTCGCGCTTGAAGAAACCACCGGGAATCTTACCTGCTGCATAAGCTTTTTCTTGATAGTGAACGCCAAGCGGGAAGAAATCGATATCCGCTTTAGCAGTTTTTGCACCGACAACAGTACAAAGCACTGTGGTTTGATCGATTGAACATAAAACAGCACCAGTTGCCTGTCTGGCAACACGTCCTGTTTCAAGAGTTACGGTATGCTTACCGTATTGAAATGTTTTAGTTACAGGGTTCATAGTTTTACCTTTAATTTAAGTTTTACCTGAATCACTGTCATTTTTATTGCTGCTCGGGTTACTTATAACCACAGATGAGGATGGTTATAAGTAACTCGATCAGCTGTTATCTGACAATTTTAGGGTAGTTTTAACGAGTTTAATAAAAATACGGCTCAGTAGGTTAATACTGAGCCGTAATCTTTTATTATCTACGCAAGCCAAGCTTTTTAATCAAAGCGCTATAACGCTCTGCATACTTGCCTTTGAGATAATCTAGCAATTTACGACGCTGATTAACCATACGAATAAGACCACGACGTGAATGGTTATCTTTTTTGTGATCGCCGAAATGTTGCTGTAGTTTGTTGATATTTGACGTCAGCAATGCAACCTGAACTTCTGGGGATCCTGTGTCGTTATCGCCCTGTCCAAAGTCTGCTACGATTTTTGCTTTCTCTTCTGCACTTAGTGCCATGATAATTACTCCAATATGCAATTGTTAATTCAGGATGCCCGTGCATAATTACAGACAGCCTAGCTAGTTTCCGATAATAATTATCGGCATGTTGAGCGATTTAAAAGCCGCTCAAATATCTACGAAGATGGCTTTATTTAAGATTAAGCCTCTTCAACAATAAGTCGTTTAGGGGCAATTTTGCCATCTTTGGTGACAGTTCCTATACCTAGGAATGCACCACCTTCACGAAAGACGCGCACTATATCGCCTTCTTGCGCCTGTTTAAAGACTTTATTTGCGCTTATTTCTTGGCCTAGTTGAAAATAACCTGCCATGATTTCATTAAATTCGATCATTGGACGATCACTAACGGCCGTATCAACGGGCAATAGAAGGCTATCTAACTGATCAATTGCGTCCTGCTCTTTAAGAGCTGCAAGCGTTTCAAGTGATACTGTTTGCTGCTCATCAAAAGGGCCTGCCTTGTAGCGATGCAGTGCGCTGACATGGGCACCGCAACCCAAAGCTTCGCCTAAATCCTCAGCTAGACTTCTTATATAGGTGCCTTTACTGCAGTGAACCTGAACATCTACCTGCGGATTAGGGCCTGGCCTAAAGTCAGTTATTTGGTATTCATGTATGCTAATTCGGCGTGCAGGACGGTCAATTTCAATGCCCTGTCTGGCTAATTTATAAAGCGGCTGGCCATTATGCTTTAAGGCAGAAAACATTGAGGGCACCTGATCTATCTCGCCCACAAAATTTTGTATTTGGTCTTCGACTTGCTGACGGGAAAGAGTCGACGCATCCTGTTGCGCAACAATAGTGCCTTCACTATCGCCCGTTTCAGTTTTTATTCCGAAGGTATAGGTACTGCGATAATATTTGTCCGAGTCTAAGAGATACTGACTAAATTTGGTTGCCTCTCCGAAACACAGAGGAAGCACACCAGAAGCTAGAGGATCAAGCGCCCCGGTATGACCTGCCCTATTGGCATCAAACATCCATCTAACTTTTTGTAATACTTTATTAGAAGTCAGACCGATAGGCTTATTTAGGAGAAGAACGCCATTGACTGAGCGACCCGATTTGCGACGACGACCCAATTAGGATTCCTCTTGATTACCACTATCAGAGGCGATAGCCAAATCAATCAATGCATCGAGATGCTGACTTCTTTGACCTGTTTCATCATAGAAAAAATTTAATGCAGGGGTTGTGCGTAACGCAATACTTGAAGACAGTAATTTTCGAAGAAAACCGGAAGCGCCATTGAGTGCTGACAGGCCTTCTTTAATTTGCTCAGCACTTCGCTCACCAACAAAGGCAACATAGACCTTAGCCACAGAGAGATCGCGACTCACAGTGACTTCAGTCACGCTTAGCATACCTACTCGAGGATCGCGGACATTCTCACGAATCAACGAGGCTATCTCTCTTTGGAGAGCATCGGAAACGCGCTCAGAACGAGTAAATTCTCTTGGCATTAGTCTCTAGGCACCTTATAAGGTGCGCTCAACCTGTGTGATTTCGTAAACTTCTATCTTGTCGCCTGGCTTAACATCATTGTAATCTTTTACGCCGATACCACATTCCATGCCATTACGAACATCCTGTGCGTCGTCTTTAAAGCGTCGCAAGGACTCCAATTCGCCCTGGAATATCACTACATCATCGCGAAGTACACGAATAGGCTTATTGCGATAAACTACACCTTCAACAACCATACAGCCAGCAATAGCACCAAATTTTGGCGACCTAAATACATCTCTAACTTCTGCAATACCAACAATTTCTTCTTTGGTCTCAGGAGCCAACATACCTGACAATGCCTGTTTAACTTCATCAAGTAAGTTATAGATAACGCTGTAGTATCTAACTTCAATCTGTTCTTTTTCAGCCAACTCTCGAGCTACCGTGGCAGCACGAACGTTAAAACCAAGAACAATTGCACCGGTGGTCAGCGCGAGGTTAACATCTGACTCAGTAATACCACCCACACCAGATGCAACAATATCTACAGCTACTTCATCGGTAGCAAAATCATTTAATGCACTGGTCAGTGCCTCTAATGAACCACGTACATCAGTTTTAACCACCAATGGTAATTTACTGACTTCACCTGATTCCATATCAGTGAACATATTTTCAAGTTTAGAAGCCTGTTGGCGTGAAAATCTTTCTTTGCGCGCTTTATCCTGACGCTGCTGAGCAATCTCTTTGGCTTTTCTTTCGTCGGCAACCACAAAGAATTCGTCACCAGCTTGAGGTGGCTCGTCCAAACCGAGAATTTCAACAGGAATCGATGGCCCAGCTTCAGCCGTTGGCTTTCTTGCATCATCATTTAATGCGCGAATTTTACCAACACTTTCACCCGCTAGCATAAAGTCGCCTTTACGCAGAGTGCCCTGTTGAACTAGTGCCGTTGCAACTACACCGCGACCCTTATCAATTCTAGATTCAACCACAACCCCACGCGCTGGTACATCCACCGGCGCTGTAAGCTCTAATAGTTCCGCTTGAAGAAGAACCGCTTCGAGCAGTTCTTCAATACCATCACCTGAATGTGCTGAAACTTTAATAAACTGCGTATCGCCACCCCAGTCTTCTGGAATAACATCCTTAGCGGCAAGTTCAGTAGTTACACGCTCTGGATCAGCACCTTCTTTATCCATCTTATTAATAGCAACCACCAGAGGAACACCCGCTGCTTTCGCATGCTGCACCGCCTCTTCTGTTTGCGGCATTACACCATCATCAGCAGCCACTACGAGAATTACCACATCGGTACTCTGCGCTCCTCTGGCTCGCATTGCAGTAAACGCTGCGTGCCCTGGTGTATCTAAAAAGGTCACCATACCCTTAGGTGTGTCTACATGATAAGCACCAATATGCTGGGTAATACCACCAGCTTCACCTGAAGCAACTCGAGATTTTCTAATATAATCCAACAGCGAGGTCTTACCATGGTCAACATGACCCATCACGGTAACAACCGGCGCTCTGGGTTGCTGGTCACTGTCTGTATTAAGATCTTCAAACTGCTGAGTCAGCTTGTCTTCAAGGGTTTCATTAGCTGCGGCCATAGGTTTATGACCTAATTCCTCAACCACAAGGAAGGCAGTTTCTTGGTCAATAACCTCATTAATGGTTGCCATAACACCCATTTTCATCAGCTCTTTAACCACAGCCCCAGATTTAATAGACATCAACTGTGCTAAATCAGCTACGCTAATTTCGTCAGGGACACCGACTTCAATAACTTTTTTATCCACAGGCTTTTTAAATACATGCTTATTATCAACTTTAAGCACAGAGGAAAGGCCTGATTTTAGACGCGGGCCCTTGGATCTTTCTTCAGACCCATCATCGAGCTCAACGCGAGGTTTTTTCTTGCTTTTAAGTGAAGGTTTTTTAGCGGCTTTTCGGCCAATTTTGTCATCATCTTCTTCCGCAACCGGCTTGGTATGTCGTCGACCTTTTTCTGGAGCAGGCTGTTCTACAACCGCTTCTTTGGCTGGCTTAGCCGGCTTTTTAGTCGCTTCTTGCTCAGCAACTACGGCAGCTTCAGCCGCTTTTTTAGCCTCTTGGTCAAGACGCTCTTTCTCAGCTTCTTCAGCTTGCTTAGCCTCCACTTCAGCTGTACGTCTCTTTTCTATAGCAGATTGTCGCTTTTCTTCAATGTCGTCAATACCAGTGCCAAACTCAACCTGAGGAGCAACCGGCTCAGTGCGCGCTTCTTGCTCGGCCTCTACCTTTGCCTGTGTCTCAAGCTCTTCTTCACTGCGTTTGACGTAGGTGCGTTTTTTCCGCACCTCAATATTAACGGTTTTCTTATTACCAGATTTAAGCGTGCTCATGGTTTTTCGGCGCAATACAATCTTCTTCGGCTCGCCCGACTTTTCACCGTGCAGACTTTTTAAGTAACCAAGAAGAACCTGCTTCTCTTCGTCAGATACAGTGGCATCGGCTGAGGTATGACTCAACCCAGCTTCTTTCATCTGCAATAACAGACGATCCACAGAAGCCCCTACGGTTTTCGCTAATTCATTTACTGTCACTTCAGCCATTGTCTTCGCCTCTAAATTACACCCAATGATTTATCTATTATTCAAACCATGGTGCGCGAGCAGTCATAATTAATGACGCCGCTTTTTCTTCATTCATGCCTTCAACATCTAAAAGATCGTCAACTGCTTGTTCAGCAAGATCTTCCATGGTGATAATGCTTTTAGCCGCTAATTTAAGGGCAAGTTCATCATCCATACCTTCCATATTTAGAAGATCGTCTGCAGGCTTGCCATTGGTTAACTGCTCTTCACTGGCTAATGCCATAGTTAGAAGGGCATCTTTGGCTCGCGCTCTAAGCTCTTCGGCAATTTCTGGATCAAAGCCTTCAATTGCACTCATTTCTTCAAGGGGAACATAGGCCACTTCTTCAACGCTAGTAAAGCCTTCTTCTACCAACACCGTTGCAACGTCTTCTTCAACATCCAGCGCATTCATTAATGTTTCAATAACGCTGAATGATTCTGTCTGCTGTTTTTCTTGAGCGTCTTCAATGGTCATAACATTGATTGTCCATCCGGTAAGCTCTGAGGCTAAACGAACATTTTGACCACCCTTACCAATGGCTTGCGCAAGGTTTTCTTCATCCACTGCAACATCCATCGAGTGACTATCTTCATCAACAACAATCGACTCCACTTCAGCAGGCGCCATTGCATTGATAACAAGCTGAGCTGGGTTATCGTCCCATAGAACAATATCAACACGCTCATCATCTAAATCATTTGAAACTGCCTGAACACGCGCACCACGCATACCCACACAGGCACCAACAGGATCGATACGAGCATCTTTACTTCTCACAGCAATTTTAGCGCGCTGACCTGGGTCTCGAGCCGCACCTTTGATCTCAATCACGCCTTCGGCAATTTCAGGTACTTCAATTTGGAACAGCTGAACTAGCATCTCTGGCGCCGCACGAGAAACAAGCAGCTGTGGGCCACGGTTCTCTTCACGGATACCTATAAGAATAACTCTAGTTCGATCATTAATTCTGAAAATTTCACGACCTACAAGATCTTCTCTTGGCAACAGGCCTTCAGCATTGTCACCAAAATCAACCACAATATGATCACGGGTTACTTTTTTAACAGTTCCGTTTAAAAGCTCACCTTCTCGATCTTTAAATCGTTCAATAATAATATTTCTTTCTGCGTCTTTAACGCGCTGAACAATAACCTGCTTCGCAGTTTGCGCTGCAATTCGGCCAAAGGCTATATTATCAACTGGCTCTTCAAATACATCGCCAACTTTGAGTGTAGGATCTTTTTCCAACGCCTCTTCAGTTGTAAACTGAGTACCTAATTCGGCCATTTCGTCATCTGCTACCACATCCCAAAATCTGAATGACGTATAGTCACCTGATTCACGATCGATCTCGACACGAATATTCGCGCCCTCTTCGTATCGCTTCTTGGTAGCCATAGCAAGTGCTTGCTCAATAGCTTCAAAAATAACACCCCTATCCACACCTTTTTCGTTGGATACGGCCTCAGCAACCATTAAAATTTCTTTATTCATTGATCAAACTCCACTGGCCTCAAAATTGAGGAACTAGGTTCGCTTTTTCTATACCTTCAACCGGAAACAGAAATTCGTTATCTGCAACCACCACTACAATTTCATCGCCTTCGATAGACCTTAATTGCCCTTTGAAGTTTCTTCGACCTTCATAGGGAAATCTCAATCGCAATGAAATCTGTTCGCCCAAATATCGAGCATAATGATCGAGCTCATAGAGCGGTCGATCCATGCCAGGTGAGGATACCTCTAAGGTATATTCACCTGAAATAACATCTTCAACATCAAGTATTGCACTGGCTTGACGACTCACTTTTTCACAATCAGTAATATCAACGCCATCTTCGTCGCGGTCAATAAAAATTCTGAGAAGCTTAGTATTACCGCCCATCTGTAGCTCTATGCCCCAGAGTTCACAGCCCAGTGAATCTACCACCGGCTTAAGCAACTGCTTTAGAACCTCACTACTCGACACAATACACTCCGAAAAAAAAATGGGCATACAGCCCATTTATATCCATCTAAAGAAAAGCCCCAAAATGGGGCTCCTCGATTTGCGCCCTTGATGACGCTAATTTCTTGGCGGTCTAAAGGGTTGCGTCTGTCTTCAACCAATTAGTTAGACAATCCTAGTCTATTTTTTCCACCATTTCCATTGCAGCTTGGCATAGCAATTTATGCCCAACTAAAAATACTTGGTAGCGGGAGCTGGATTTGAACCAACGACCTTCGGGTTATGAGCCCGACGAGCTACCAGACTGCTCCATCCCGCACCTACATCATGATGTGTTGCCACACCACCCCCAGAAGGGACGCGCATTATAGGTACAGGGGTGGTTGAGGTCAACAAACTTCCCGCTCTATTACTGTTTTATTTTCGGCTTTGCTGAATAAGTTCGTAGGCTTTGCGAATTTCTTGAGTACGCTCAGTTGCTAACTTAATCATATCATCAGGCATACCCTGACCCATGAGCTTATCTGGGTGGTTTTCACTTAATAACTTTCTGTAGGCTTTCTTAACCTCTGAATCGGTATTTTTGGCGCTGACGCCCAATGCTTTATAGGCGGCCTCTAGCTGGCTTGCGGAGCTAGCTGCACCGCCACTGCCGGCGCCTTTAAATTGAGACTGGGCCATAATCATGGCAATGAGCCTTTCAAAAAGCGCTTTTGATACCCCAAGATACTGGGCAATACTTTGTAAAGCCTGACGTTCAGCTGGATGCAGCTCCCCATCAGCAAGGGCAAGCGCAATCAGATCATTTAGAAGCGACTGTTTTAGATTATTCAGCCGTCCGCAGGTGCTAACAAACTGCTGCATCAAATCATCTAATACAAAATTTGAATTGGCGCCCACTTTAAATAACCCAATAGCCTGTTGGCGATGCTCTGCATTTAGCCCCATACGGGACATTAAGGCCTCTGCCTGAGCAATTTCCTCCTCTGAAACTCTGCCATCTGCCTTAGCTAAATAGCCTAATAGGGTAAATGTGGTTTCAAAGTAACAGGCGCCCACACGCTGTTGCTGCTGCGCTGAAAGTGGACGAGAAAATCCGCTAAGCCCTCGATCGAAGAAATGACCTATATAAAAACCAATCATGGCACCAAAGAGACCAGCGACCTGCCAACCCATAAAGGCAGCTATTATTTTAACCATCATGATATTTTCAGTGCTCCTACTGATAAGTTATGGCGCAATTATTTCCATAATTTTTCCATCTGCTCGAGAGTTTTGCCTTTTGTTTCAGGCACTCGCCAGCAGACAAACAAAATAGCAAGGACACAGATTAATGCAAATATAAAATAGGGTAAGGCGCCATTAAAGCCTTCAATATTTAAACGACTTTTATTTAAAATTGGGAAACCATTAGTCACTAGTGCACTTGCCAGACACTGAATACCAATCACAATTGACATGGCCAGACCGCGTACATTATTTGGAAATATTTCTGCCAACATAACCCAAACCACCGGCCCCATCGACATGGCAAAAGAGCCTACGAAAATCATCACTCCAACAACGGAAATCATGCCGGTATGCTGAGTATAAATAGCCAAACCAAGCCCCATTAACCCAATAAACATACCCACTGTACCCAGCAGCAAAAGTGGCTTTCTCCCCCAGCTATCAATAGTTTTAATTGCCACAAGAGTAAACAGTACATTAACTATCCCGACCCAAAGCTGGGGCTTTAATGCTTCTTCAGGACCATAATCCAAAGCCTGCTTGAAGATATCTGCACTATAAATCAATACCGCAACTATCCCGGTTGATTGCTGAAATAGTGCCAGCATAACTCCAATAAATAACGCTAAAATAAGCCCTTTTCTGAACAACAGCTTTGCCGCTGGCATGGATGTTTCAGACAGAGAATTCTCAATTTCATTGAGCTCTGACTCTACTTGATCGGTATTGGATGTTAACTGAGTGATAACAGCCTTCGCCTGCTGACGCCTGCCGCGCAACATCAGCCATCTGGGACTGTGAGGGACTCTGAAAAGTAGCCCTATAAATACTAGGGTCGGAATCAATGCGGACCAGAGCATCATCCGCCATCCATGATCAACCCAATTAAAAGCTTGAGTGCTCAACACGTTGACAGTAAGACTAATAATAAAAGGGAATAAAAAGCCGATAACCATAGCTAACTGGTGAAAGGTCACCATTCTTCCTCGAATATTTGAGGGGGAAATTTCAGCTATGTACATGGGCGCAGTGGTGGCAATCATGCCTATCCCTAAGCCTAAGATGATTCGATAACTGGCGAGCTCATTTAATGAGTCAGCAGCACCCGAGCCAATAGACGAAATTAAAAACATCAAGCCCGCCAACATTAGAGTGAACTTACGGCTAATCGCAGTGGTTAAGTAACCCGAACTAATGGCACCCAGAAAGCAACCATAGCCTGCACTGCTTAAAGCCCAGCCCTGTTGTGACGCGGTTAGATTAAAATATTGGGTAAAATACCATTGGGTTGTCGCCATAATACTGGCGTCATAACCCATTAAGAAACCTCCGATTGAGGCGATAAGGGTGATTTGAAGCACGCTGAATTGAGATCTGCCTGAGTGGTTATCAATGTCCATGGCGACTCTTCAACCTATTGTTAAATGAACCTATTATTAAATGCCCTTGGATTTGTGAGAAAATCTTATAGCATTTGGTGAAGCAGTCTTTGCTAGACTGCTACCTGATATGGTGCCCAAGGCCGGACTTGAACCGGCACGGCTTTCGCCACTACCCCCTCAAGATAGCGTGTCTACCAATTCCACCACTTGGGCAATATTTGTGCGTATGTTACGAGGTTTTAGTCTTCAACAACCGGAAGCTGATCTTCAGTTGCTGCATCAATTTCAGGAATTGTGCTCTCAACGGCTTCAGTTTGCACCTGCTCAAGTACAGGAAGATCAATATCACCGACTACTGTGCTATTTTTGGCAACAATTGCCAAGCTAACACTGGTGACAAAAAATACTGTAGCCAAAAGTGCTGTAGCCTTACTAAAGAAGTTCCATCCACCTGAACTGCCAAATACAGTCTGTGAGGCACCAGCTCCAAAAGAGGCTCCTGCTTCAGCACCCTTACCTTGCTGAATTAAAATTAAGCCAATCAGGGCCACGGCAACTACAAAGTGAAAAATTAAGATTATTTGTTCCATTACTTTTGCTCGACTATTTGTTGTGCAATATTGATAAAATGTTCTGCCTCTAAAGAGGCCCCTCCCACCAAACCACCATCTAGGTCAGGTTGGGCAAATAACGCTGCTGCATTATCGGCATTAATACTACCGCCATACAGAATCTGCGTGTCAGTTCCACCCGAACCCAACTCAGCTCGAATAAAACTATGTACCTGTTGTGCCTGCTCTGGGGTTGCTGTTTCACCTGTGCCCACAGCCCAAACCGGTTCGTAGGCAACAATGGCATCACAAACAGTCTCAAGACCTACCAAGTCAACCACTGCATCTAACTGTGATTTAATGACCTGTAACTCTTGACCCTGCTGTCTTTGCTCAAAGGTTTCACCCACACAGAGTATGGGAACCAAACCACTTCGCTTGGCGGCAGCAAATTTTTCCGCCACTAATTCGTTACTTTCCGAACAATTGGTTCGGCGCTCTGAATGACCTACTAGCACATGACTACAACCGATATCAGTTAGCATTTTACCTGATATTTCACCGGTGTAGGCACCCTCTGAATGATGGCTAATATTTTGCGCACCAATGGCAATATTTTTCGCTGCCAATAATTCAGTCACCACAGCAGGAATACACACATAGGGTGGGAAAACTATTAATTCCGGGTAATCCCCTGAGCTATTAGCCAAGTCCGCGGCCAGTTTTGCAGCGGTCTTTGCTGTTCCATGCATTTTCCAATTGCCTGCCAGTAGCGGCTTTGCCATCCTCAGCTCTCCTCTATGGAGGTGTTATTCCAAACGGGTGCGAATGCTACCCGACTAGGGGTTAATATACAACCGACAAACTCAGTTATAAGATCTAATTAACCTGTTGTTTTACCACATCTGCAATTTGCTTGACTAAAATATTAACTAGCTGAGAATCTTCGCCCTCAACCATCACTCTAATAACAGGTTCGGTCCCTGAAGGTCTAAGCAAGACACGTCCTCGCCCAGCTAGCTGGCTTTCCGCTTCAGCTACTGCTGAATTAACCTGCGAGTTATTACTAATATCTATCTTTTTAGGCAACCTGACATTAATCATTGTCTGTGGAAATTTACTCATTCCAGCTTTTAATTCCGCCAGTGATTTGCCACTTTCAATTAATGCGCGCATAACCTGCAGTGCGGATACAATACCGTCCCCTGTGGTGTTAAGTTCGCCACATAAAATATGACCCGAACTTTCACCCCCTAGAATCCACTGATTGGCTTTTAGAGCTTCGACCACATAACGATCGCCGACTTTACTGCGTACAAAGGAAATATCCATATCATTCAAGGCTAACTCTAATCCCAGGTTGCTCATCTGAGTGCCAACAACGCCCTCACAGCCTCCGATGGAATGACGATGCTGGGCGATAATAAATAGTAACTCATCGCCATCGACAATTTCGCCAGAGCCATCGACAAATAACACCCTGTCGCCATCACCATCAAGAGCAATACCTACATCAGCCTGCTCCGCTTCAACTAATTCTTGCAGTGCTTGCATATGGGTAGAACCACATTCACGGTTAATATTGAAACCGTCTGGGGCATTGCCAATAGTAACAACCGATGCACCTAACTCTTTAAAAACCCGCGGTGCGGTGTTATAGGTTGCGCCATGGGCACAATCCAGTGCCACTTTGACACCCGACAAATTAAAACCTAGAGGCAATGTACCTTTACAGAACTCAATATATCGGCCTGAGGCATCATTAATTCGGCGTGCCTTTCCAAGATGATCAGAATCATTGGTCACCAACGGCTGATCAATCAAGGCTTCTATTTCTAGCTCCACTTCATCGGGCAGTTTAAAACCATCTGCGGCAAAAAATTTAATCCCGTTATCTTCTACCGGGTTATGAGATGCGCTAATCACAATACCCGCTGCCGCTCTAAAAGTACGCGTAAGATAGGCGATTGCAGGCGTTGGCATTGGGCCCAAAAGATCCACATCAACACCAGCCGCTATTAAACCCGCTTCCAATGCAGACTCAAACATATAGCCAGATACTCTGGTGTCTTTTCCGATAATAACGCGATTTTTCTTACCGCCAGCATGTTTGGTCAGCACCTTTCCTGCCGCCCAACCCATTTTAAGAATAAAATCTGCTGTGATCGGATGCTCGCCGACCCTACCGCGTACACCGTCTGTTCCAAAATATTTGCGTTTCATGGGTTGTTCAAAACCTTATTTTTCTGTTGCTTGCCAAATATTAAGCGCCTGCTTCGTTTCTTTTACATCATGAACACGAAGAATTGCCGAACCACCTGCGCCATAAATTGCCTGCGCTGCTAATAATGCCATTGTAACACTTCCAATCAATCTATCATTCACATCTGCATCAAGTATTTGGCCAATCATGGATTTTCGCGAGAGACCCACCACAATTGCGTGAGACTCTTTTGCCATTGTCGACAATCCATTAAATAGACTGAGATTGTGGGCCAGGGTTTTGCCAAAACCAAAACCTGGGTCTAATAGTATTTGATCTGCCTGCATACCTAAGTCTAGGCACTGTTGCCTGCGCTCGCTGAGAAAATCTAATACTTCAGCGAGAACATCTCGATACTCGGGATTGTCCTGCATATTTTTTGGCTGATTTTGCATATGCATCAGGCAAACTGGCAGCCCAGTCTCAACAGCGGCGTCTAATGCACCCTCTCGACCAAGCGCTCTAACATCGTTAATAATATGTGCTCCGGCATTAGCAGCTTCTTTCATCACCTCAGGGGTACTGGTATCTATCGAAAAAACACTATCAAAGTTTGCTGTTAGACTATTTAAGACAGGAATAACCCGATCAAGTTCCTGTTGCACTGAAACTGGCTCTGCGCCGGGGCGTGTGGACTCTCCCCCTAAATCAATAATATCTGCTCCATCATCAATCATTTTTGAGACAGTGGTCAGTACTTTACTGGGATCAACCTGCGCCTGAGAAAAAACATTGCCGCCATCTGAAAATGAATCTGGCGTTATATTAAGCACAGCCATTACAGCGGGTTTTGAAAGATCGAGGGTTTTAGAGCCACATTGCAGGCGTTTTTGAGATGTTTTGATTTTATTCATGAAACAAACAATAACACCAAGCCCCATAAAAGGCTTGGTGCTTTTTTGATTTGACTAAAGATCCTCTACAGGACCCCCTATATTTGGGTCTTTGGGCGCCTGCTTTGATTTGGCTGCACCACCCGATGAATCTGAATCATTGTCTTCCCATTGGTGCGGTGGACGAACCTTGCGTCTCGCCATTAGGTCATCGACTTGATCGGCATCGATGGTTTCATATTCCATTAGCGCATCTTTCATAGCTTCTAAAATATCCCGATTATCTTCAAGTAATTTCTCGGCGGTACTATAAGCTTTATTGAGAATATCACGCACCTCTTGATCAATCTCTCTCGAGGTATCTTCAGAGTAATGGGTATTACCTCCACCCGGACCTTGAGATTCATCTTCACCGTAAAGAATTGGGCCCATTTTTTCAGTGAGGCCCCATTTGGTCACCATATTTCTGGCTAACTGGGTTGCTCGCTCAATATCATTGGAAGCCCCAGTGGTTACCCCGTCGATTCCACCGATTAATTCTTCAGCAATTCGCCCACCGAATAGACTGCACAATTGGCTAGTCAATTGACGTCGGCTTGAACTATAACGATCTTCTTCAGGAAGATACTGAGTAACACCCAAGGCGCGACCTCGAGGTATAATTGATACCTTGTGTACGGGGTCATGCTCTGGCACTAGACGACCGATAATGGCGTGGCCTGCTTCATGATAGGCCGTATTCATTTTCTCTTTCTCGGACATCACCATGGAGCGTCTTTCGGCGCCCATCATGATTTTGTCACGGGCTTTTTCAAACTCTTCCATAGTCACTAGGCGACGGTTGGCACGAGCAGAAAATAATGCTGCCTCATTCACTAGGTTAGCGAGATCAGCACCAGAAAACCCTGGGGTTCCTCGCGCTAAAACGCCAAGATCAATGGCTTCGTCTAGAGGCACTTTGCGAGCATGTACCTTGAGAATTTGCTCACGTCCACGAATATCGGGAAGGCTAACATATACCTGACGATCAAAACGTCCGGGGCGTAAAAGTGCCTTATCTAAAACATCTGGACGGTTAGTTGCGGCAATAACAATCACACCCTCATTACCTTCGAATCCATCCATTTCAACCAGCAACTGATTTAATGTTTGTTCGCGCTCGTCATTACCACCGCCATAGCCACCGCCACGATGCCGACCTACCGCGTCAATTTCATCAATAAAGATAATGCAGGGCGACTGTTTTTTAGCCTGTTCGAACATATCGCGAACTCGCGAAGCTCCCACACCGACAAACATTTCCACGAAATCCGAGCCCGAGATTGAGAAGAAAGGCACCTTGGCTTCACCGGCAATCGCTTTGGCTAATAATGTCTTACCTGTGCCCGGAGGGCCCACCATTAAAACACCTTTGGGGATACGGCCACCAAGTCGCTGGAACTTGCTTGGATCACTTAAAAATTCAACCAGCTCACCCACATCTTCTTTGGCTTCATCAACACCAGCCACATCGGAAAAGGTGGTTTTGATTTGATCGCCGGTAAGCAATTTAGCTTTGCTTTTACCAAAGCTCATGGGGCCGCCACGACCACCGCTGCCGCCTTGCATCTGACGCATAAAAAACATAAAGATTGCAAGAATCAACAGAATAGGAAATGCCGCTATGAGTAGCTGAGAAAACACACTGGGCGTCTCTGGCATTTCACCGACAATTTGCACATTGTGGTTGACCAGATCCTTAATAAGCCCATCATCTTTAATAGCAGGAGGAATCACAGTAGTGAACTGGCTACCGTCCACGCGCTTGCCTTCGATGGTTAAACCGTTATTGACCACACTGGCCACGCGATCAGTTTGCACCTCGAGAATAAACTCTGAATAACTGAGATTGTTCACCTCAGTTTTGGGCGTAAAACTATTGAATACCGACATCAAAATTCCTGCCAGTACGATCCAAATTACTATATTTTTAACAAAATCATTCAAACCATGATCCTCATCAGTTTTTCTTTAAACCCTTTGCAACCAAATAGACTTCTCGGGACTTCGCACGCGATGCATCGGGTTTTTTTAGGCTCACAACATTAAACACTGTTCTAGTATTACGCACAAATTCGTCAAATCCCTCACCTTGGAACAATTTTGCTATAAATATTCCATCGTCGGTCATTACCTGTTGCACTAAATCAACGGCTAATTCAGCTAAATAAATCATCGCAGGCTGATCAACTGCCTTCATACCTGTTAAGTTGGGGGCCATATCTGAAATTACAAGGTCTACAGGACGATTTCCTATCTCACCGAGTAATTGATTGAGAATTTTTTCTTCCGTAAAGTCGCCCTGAATAAAGCTCACACCGGCTACAGGGTCCATGGGCAGTATGTCTACTGCTACAACACAGCCCTTATGGCCTACTAATTTGGCAGCAACCTGTGACCAGCCGCCGGGCGCAGAGCCCAAATCAACTACCACCATACCGGGCTTTATATAGCGTCCTTTTTCTACGATTTCTAGAAGTTTATAGCTCGCTCTCGAACGATAACCGTCGAGTTGAGATTGCTTTACGTAGGGATCTTTTACATGTTGTTTGATCCAAGTACGATTTTTTGATTTCGCCATAAACTGATTTTCGCTAAAATGGAGCCTTAATTAATATGAGCATTGTACTATGACAACTTCCGCTGCGGATAAGAAATATTTACGCGCCCTTGGGCATCAACTAAAACCTGTAGTGACTGTAGCTGGAAATGGCCTAACAGAAAATGTGATTACAGAGGTTGATCGCGCTCTTAGCGATCATGAATTAATAAAAATTAAACTCGCGGTAGGTGATCGAGAGGCTAAAAAGACCGTTATTACAGATTTGTGTGCTCAGACTAAGTCTCAACTTATTCAGTCTATTGGTCATATGATCCTGCTATTTAGAAAAGCCGATAAACCCAACCCTAAGTTGTCTAATCTGCTAAGAAAGTAATAGTTTGGTATTAGCACTAACTTATTCTTGACCCTGAGTCATTAATGCCTCTTTAATAGTGAGTCATAAGGTTAGGCTAATAACAGCGTTTTGCTAGGGAGGGTTCTGTGGTAAGCAAACAAGTTCTATCTAAGGTAATTGATTTTATCTGGCTCCCTATTGTCACGGGACTTGCGGTTGCAGCCCTGCTATTACTATTGTTGCCTGAGTTACGCAATTTTGGCGGGCCAACCTCGCAGGCGGGTAATTTTTCTACCGCAGAATGGCTTGGCCCTGTGTCATACTCTAATGCTGTGAAAAAAGCTGCGCCATCGGTGGTTAATATTTATACCAAAACCACTGTCAAACGCAGCAATCACCTTCCCTTAAAGCACCCATTTTTCAAGCGCCTTAAAAAACAGCAATCAGAACGAGTGCAAGGCTCTTTGGGCTCGGGAGTGATTATGGACAGTGCTGGTTTTATCGTGACCAGCCTCCATGTGGTAGACCGGGTCGATGAAATCTTAATTCTTCTTTATGATGGCAGGGAATTACCCGCCACCATGGTGGGCACTGATCCTGAAACTGACCTTGCTGTGCTAAAAATTGATGCTGAAAGTCTTCAAAATATTAGCGTCGGAAACCCTGATCAAATTGAAATTGGCGATGTTGTTTTAGCTATTGGCAATCCCTTTGGCATGGGTCAAACAGTCACTCAAGGCATCATCAGTGCCACACAACGCAACGGTCTAAATTTAACTATTTTAGAAAATTATATCCAAACCGATGCGGATATTAATCCCGGGAATTCTGGCGGCGCGCTGATCGATGCGAGGGGCAACTTGCTAGGAATTAACACTGCCGTGTTAAATAATGAAAACTCTGAGGGTATTGGTTTTGCTATTCCTGCCAATGAAGTGCAGAAAGTGTTAACCCATATTATCGATCATGGTCGAGTTATTCGAGGTTGGCTGGGCGTAGAGGCAATCGAAATTACTCCGACTGTAGCCACTCAGCTGTCATTGGATTTTACCACGGGGTTGTTAGTGACTGCGGTTGTTAAAGAAGGACCAACCCATGTTGCAGGTGTATTGCCTGGTGATGTTGTCACCTCAATTGACGGGATCCCAGTGACCGATCGCCATCGCAGCATCAATCAAATAACCGAAATATTTCCCGGGCAACCCATAGCATTGGTTATAAAACGCGGCACAGAGCTTTTGGCAATTACCGCCACAGCTGGCGAGCGGCCACCGTTAAATTAAACCTAAAGAATCTTCTGTAAATTATCAATTAACAGATTATTTTGATCTTCTGTACCTATAGTCACTCTGAGATATTGATCAATTCTTGGTTTTGAGAAGTGACGAACGATTATGCCTTGCTCTCGCAACAATAGAGCTAGATCTTCGGCT
>JAHEHM010000062.1 GCA_024644585.1 Porticoccaceae bacterium
TTTCGTGAACTTTTACGTAGCCTTCAGGTGCGATAGTTAGCTCGATACCTGGAAGAACTTCTTTCAACTTATCAACATCAAATGAACCTGCTTTTTCAACCGCGTACTTCCAGATCCATGGGCCAAGATAGGCTGCCTGGGTTACATCACCAATTACGATGTCGTCACCCCACATTTCCTTAAACGCTTTTACGAAAGCAGCATTGTTAGGATTGTCTAGGCTTTGGAAGTATTTCATTGAAGCATAAGCACCTACGATGTTTTCACCGCCGATACCTAAGATTTCATCTTCTGTTACAGAGATAGTTAGCATGATTGGCTTTTCTTTCGTCCAATCGATACCGGCAGCATTAACCTGCTTGTAGAAAGCAACGTTAGAACCACCTACAACAGCAGCAAAGATTACGTCTGGCTTCTTAAGTTTTACCTTGTTGATTACAGAGTTGAACTGAGTGTGACCTAGCGGGTAGTACTCTTCACCAACAACTTTAAGACCTAACTTATCGATGTGCTTACGCGCAATTTTCATAGAAGTACGAGGCCAGATATAGTCTGAACCTAGTAGGTAGAAAGTTTTTGCGCCTTTAGTTTTTACAACCCAGTCGATACTAGCAAGAATTTGCTGTGTCGCTTCTTGACCGGTGTAAATTACGTTCGGAGACTCTTCCAATCCTTCATAGAAGGTAGGGTAGAAAAGCATACCGTTGTATTGCTCAAATACAGGCAATACCGCTTTACGACTTGCTGATGTCCAGCAACCCATAACAGCAGCTACTTTGTCTCTAAGTAGAAGCTTACGTGATTTTTCAGCAAAGGTTGGCCAGTCACTTGCGCCATCTTCCTGAATGTATTTGATTTGACGACCAAGTACACCGCCAGATTCGTTAATTTGTTTGATGGCTAATTTCTCAGCCTGGGTAGAACCTGTTTCACTAATTGCCATAGTACCGGTAATAGAGTGAAGGATACCTACAGTTACTGTGTCATCAGTAACAGCAAGACCCGTAGTGTTAACTTCAGATGTTGGTGGAACAGCTGCCTGAGTCACACCAGCATGGGCGACTAACAAAGCAGTTGCTGTGGCAAATAGTGCATGCCTCCAGCTTGATAGTTTAAAAGTATTTAAGCGTTTCATGGATTAACCTCGTTGGATGGATGTTGGAAGCGATTATTCCCTAGCCGAGCTAGCTCAACAATTCGCTGAATGACCCAACGACTACGTCATTTAGCGCATACGTCAAATGACCAATGTTTGCGAAAATAGCCAATCTTTCATCTGGCACACATATTGCTTTGTTCTAACTATGGACTCCTTTCAAAACAATAGTGAACAAACCCAGATTGCAAACGCTGAAGCCGGTGTTAAGCAAGGGATCTTCGGTGCGCGACGCAGATACAATAAGTGGGTTGCAGATGAGACATTAGAAGACTATGCATTGAGGTTTACTGACCTAGATGCCCGAAAATGGAGCGCCAGCAGAGTCGCTATTACAGCGTTAGGTTCTATTTCGTTTTTAGCCTTGGAGGCTATTGGTGGATCTCTAACCTTTGCTTACGGCTTTCATAATGCGCTGATTGCGATTCTGTTGGTCAGTGCAATTATCTTTTTACTCTCAATACCCATTAGTTATTACAGTAGTCGCTATGGTTTAGATATCGACCTGTTAACCCGAGGGGCCGGTTTTGGCTATCTTGGGTCAACCATTACCTCATTAATCTACGCCTCATTCACTTTTATCTTTTTAGCCCTAGAAGCCACAATTATGGCTTTGGCGCTGGAGCTCTGTATTGGCCTGCCGCTGCAATGGGGATATTTAGTCAGCACATTATTAGTTATTCCGATTGTGACCTATGGTATTAAGACTATTAGTCGATTCCAGTTGTGGACACAGCCCCTTTGGGTTGTCCTGCAATTAGTTCCCATCGCGGTTATTTTGATCAGTGACTTTTCTTCGGTTAACAATTGGGTGAGTTATCAGGCTGAGGCAAATCATGCTTCAACTAATAATTGGCTTATGGTGGGGGCAGCCTCTACATTGCTATTTTCGCTGGTTGCGCAAATTGGCGAGCAAGCGGATTACGCGCGATTTATTCCTGCAAAAGAAAGCCTATCTAAGCGCGCATGGTGGATCGCAACTCTGAGTGCGGGGCCGGGTTGGATTGTGATAGGTACAATTAAATTACTCCTAGGCTCCTATTTATTTGTGTTAGCGGTAAACCACGGTATTGCAGCGCATTTGGCGATTGAGCCCACTCAGATGTATCTTGTGGCCTTCAATTATGTCAGCCAGACACCCTCAACTGTTCTGGCTCTTACTGCATTATTTGTTATTTTGTCCCAGCTTAAAATTAATGTAACCAATGTTTATGCAGGTTCTATTGCTTGGTCAAATTTCTTTGCGCGATTAACTCATGCGCATCCGGGTCGCGTGGTCTGGGTGGTATTTAATGTCTTAGTCGCCTTTGTCCTGATGCATATCGGTATTTACGAGGCACTAGAAAAAACCCTAGGAATTTTTGGCATCATCGCGATTTCTTGGATTGGCTCAATGGTGGCAGATTTAGTGATTAATAAGCCACTGGGATTAAGCCCGCCGCATATTGAATTTAAACGTGCGCATCTCTATGACATTAATCCTGTTGGCGTAGGTAGTATGCTGATATCCATGGCTATTGGTTGCATTGCCTATGCCGGCTGGTTAGGGGAATCACTGCAGGCCTTTGCTTCATACCTCACACTATTAATCACCTTTATTGCTGTCCCTCTAATCGCTTGGCTAACTCAGGGGCGTTTTTATATTGCCAGACCCGTTTGTATCGATGAGACGGTTAAAACCCATACCTGCGGTGTCTGTGAAAACAGTTTTGATACCAAAGATATGACCTTTTGCCCCCTGTATCAGGTGCCTATTTGCTCTTTATGTTGTTCTCTGGATACAAGGTGTGATGATGCCTGTCGACCCAAAGGGCGGTTTGAAAACCAGTTGTTTTCGTGGATAAAGACTTTTTTTAAAGGCGTTAAGCTACGCCATATTCAGTCGCGTGTATTCAAGTTTACCTTTTTGTTTACCGTCAATATTGGAATATTCGCCACGATTCTTTTTATTGCCTATGCCAAAACATTGTCTATTTACCCCGATCAAATAGAAGTCATTCATAGTTTTACTTGGATTGTTTCCCTGATTATTGGCTTGCTATTAATAGTAGGTACCTGGTCGTTTTTATTGAGTCTAGAGGGTCAGCGTTTAGCCCGAGGAGAGTCTCAGCGACAAACTCAGTTGTTAATGAAAGAGATTTCCGCTCATGAGCAAACTGACCTAGAGCTTCAGCAGGCTCGCGAAAAAGCCGACGCAGCCAATATAGCCAAAAGTCGATATTTGGAGCGGATTAGTCATGAACTAAGAACACCGCTGAATTCGGTGATGGGCTATGCGCAACTCTTAGAGGGCGCAGAGGATATTCCCGAGGCACGAAGAGATTCAGTCAAGGTTATGCGCAGTAGCAGTGAGCATTTAACAGATCTTATTGAAGGTCTGGTTGATATGTCCAAGATTGAAGCGGGGCGGTTAGATTTACATCGCAACGAAGTGGACATTGTTGGCATGATTGAACAGCTAGTGTTTATGTTTCAAATTCAGGCCAAATCAAAAAATCTAGACTTGGAGTTTACCCATGAGCAGCGACTGCCCGAACATGTAATTGCTGATAACAAACGCCTGCGGCAGGTATTGATTAATTTAATTTCAAATGCCATAAAGTTCACCCAGCAGGGTACGGTTACTATTGACCTTAGATACCGAAATCAGGTGGCCTATATTACCGTGAAAGATACAGGTATAGGGCTTAAGGAAGAGGATATAGCCACCATCACCGAGCCCTTTGTACGAATTGCCAATGCAGAGTATCAAACCAGTGGTAGCGGTTTGGGTCTGGCGATTACTCAGGCACTGATTCACTGTATGGGCGGTGATCTTAATATTGAAAGCCAATACGGCAAAGGCTCGGCTTTTAAGATTTCTCTGATGCTTCCTAGCGTGAGGCAGGTTGAGCATCAGCCAGCGATCACTCAAAAAGTGGTGGGATACCATGGCGATAGGATTAGCTTGATGGTGGTTGATGATGATATCAATCAGCGCCGTCTATTAATGGATACCCTCAGCCCTCTCGGGTTTAACGTGATTGCTGCCGCTGAGGGCGCCTCTTGCTTAACCATGCTCGAGCAGTGCACTCCGGCTTTGTTTATTTTAGATATCTCTATGCCGAATATGACCGGTTGGGAATTAGCCGCAGAATTGCGCGAGCGCGGGACCAAGGTGCCGATTGTCATGATTTCTGCCGAGGCTGCTGAAGGCTTGGTTCAGGACACAGATGCGCCCTTGCATAATGACTATCTAGTGAAGCCCATTAATATGCCTTCCTTATTACAAACTCTGGCCTACCATTTAAATATTGAACTAAAAACAGCTGATGAGCCTGAAGTTGTAGTCCTTAAAAAAGAAGATAACTCGAAAAATGACCCTTTAGTGATTAGTGAACTGCTCTCATCCATTGAGATAGGTTACCTAGAGGGCTTCAAGCAAACCCTTGCATTGGCAAAGCAGCAAGGCTCTATCAATCTAACCCTTTGCGACCGCTTATATCAATGTCTAGAAACTCTTGATATGGCACAAATTCGTACTCAACTGTCGAGCATAATTAATGAAATCAAATCCTAAAAATAACGGTGTGGTTCTTATAGTAGATGATGACCCAGATGCAATCAGTATGCTTAATGCGGCGCTTTCAGAGGCGCAAATGACAGCCCTAGTGGCACTGTCTGGTGAGCAGGCGCTGACTATTGCGCGGCGGATTCGGCCAGACCTGATTCTGATGGATGCCATGATGCCCGGGATGGACGGCTTTGAGGCCTGCCAAAAAATCAAGTCCGACACTGTCATTGCTCATATCCCTGTAGTATTTATGACCGGCTTAAGTGCAAGCGAAGATATGG
>JAHEHM010000050.1 GCA_024644585.1 Porticoccaceae bacterium
CCGTAACTAATATCGAAGATTTAAAAGCCGCAGGGGTGAATTTCAAAAACCTCGCCGAGCGCGGAGTAGAGATATTCTTTACCCAGGTCTTTGATCACAATTTCTTTCATGCCGATATGCATCCGGGCAATATCTTTGTGGACGCTTCAAATGCAGAAAAACCCCGCTATATCGCCATAGACTGCGCCATTATGGGGTCATTAACCCGCGAGGACCAATTTTATATGGCGCGCAATTTATTGGCCATATTTAAGCGCGATTACACTCAGGTTGCAGAATTGCATGTGCGTTCAGGCTGGGTACCCAAAGATACTTCAATAGCGGAATTTACAACCGCCATTCGCTCGGTCTGTGAACCCATTTTTGAAAGACCCCTAGGTGAAATTTCATTGGGCCATATGCTAGTGAGCTTATTTAGCACTGCTCGGCAGTTTAATATGGAAGTGCAGCCCTCGTTAGTCCTGTTGCAAAAAACCCTGCTGAATATTGAGGGTTTAGGTCGTCAGCTTTATCCAGAACTCGACCTTTGGGCCACAGCGCAACCCTATCTCGAAAGATGGCTAAAAGATCGCTATTCACCCAAGGCTATTTTTAAGCAGCTTAAAAATGATTTGCCCGACCTATTAGAAAAATTACCGCAGGTGCCGCCGATGCTATTTCAGGCATTGGAAAACCTGCAAATGCCGGCCAATGAGCAATCCTCAACACCGACACCGCCCGTCAAATCCCGTAAAATGCATTCCGCGGGTGCAGTGATTGCCGGTTTGGGCTTGGGGTTACTGGCCGCTCAATGGCTAACCGCTATGGGTCCAACCTTGATTATTGGCTCGGCCATTACCGCCTGCGGTGCCCTTTTGATGTTATTTAAGTAAGCGTATCATCTGGCATCACCTCTTTACATCACCTCTACGACTGCCATAATGACGCCATTAATAAGCAATAATGACTTTGGAGACTCAGCTTGACTAGTTTTCTCGACAAAATAACTTGGAATAGCGACGGACTTGTTCCGGCGATCGCACAGGACCATGAATCGGGTAGAATCCTGATGATGGCTTGGATGAACGCTGAATCGCTCAGCCTCACAGTAGAGGAAAACCGCGCTATTTACTGGTCGCGTTCACGACAAAAGTTGTGGCGTAAAGGTGAGGAATCTGGCCATGTTCAGCATATCAAAGAGATCCGCCTCGACTGCGATAGCGACGTGATTATTTTAACCGTGGATCAGGTGGGTGGTATCGCCTGCCATACCGGTAGAGAATCCTGCTTTTATTTTGTTCTGGAAAACGGAAAATGGAAAGCGGTTGACCCAGTATTAAAGAATCAAAAGGATATCTATTCATGAGTGATGGGATATTAAAACAGCTCGCAGAGGTACTTGAACAACGCAAACAGTCCTCTGCGGACGACTCCTATGTGGCGAGCCTTCACCAAAAAGGACTGAATAAAATTTTGGAAAAGGTCGGCGAAGAATCTGTTGAAACCATCTTGGCGGCACGAGATTCCGAGCAGACTGGCGATAACAGTAAAGTTGTCTATGAAACTGCTGACCTATGGTTTCATAGCTTGGTGATGCTATCGCATCTGGATATTGAAGTCGATGAGGTTCTAAAGGAACTTGAAAGGCGTTTTGGCCTGTCGGGTCTTGAAGAAAAAGCTAACAGATAAAGGGTAAACATTATGGGATTTGGCTGGCAGGAATTAATCATTGTATTGGTGATTGTGGCGCTTATTTTTGGTACCAAAAAGTTACGCAATATTGGTTCGGATCTCGGCGGTGCGGTTAAAGGGTTCAAAGACTCTGTAAACGATGCCAAAGATGACGATAAAAAAGATAGTTAACAGATAACCTCACCACAAATTTATGTTTGATATTGGTTTTCTTGAACTATTGGTGATAGCCCTTATTACATTAGTTGTAATGGGCCCTGAACGCCTACCTGAGGCTATTAGAGCGATCAGCCTAAGGATAGGTCGCCTGAAGCAATTATTGGCTAAAACACGCCAAGACATCGAAAATGAAGTGGGCATGGATGATATCCGTCATCAGCTGCATAATGAGCAGGTGCTCAAAGATTTGGGCGAGTCCAAAGATCAGCTTGAACAGTCACTAGAAAGCCACAAAACAGGTCAACCCTGAAATGACTGATTCACAAGCTTCCGTTAAACAGCCATTGATGGCGCACCTCTTAGAGCTGCGCAACCGTCTTTTGCGGATTTTTCTTGTGGTGCTTGTGGTGTTCGCTGTTCTATTTCCGTTTAGCGAATCGCTCTATCTTTATATCTCAGAACCATTAAGAGATTTTTTACCTAGCACATCGACCATGATTGCTACCGAAATTACCTCGCCTTTTTTAACTCCGTTTAAACTGGCATTGGTATCCGCAATGTTTTTAAGCATGCCCTATATTCTTTATCAGCTATGGGCCTTTGTAGCGCCAGCTCTGTACAAACAAGAAAAGAAAATCGCCCTGCCGCTATTCTGTGCCAGTGTGATTTTATTTTATACCGGCATGGCCTTTGCCTATTACCTGGTATTCCCACTGGTGTTCTTATTTTTTACCAGCGTAGCTCCAGAAGGCATCAGCGTGATGCCGGATATCCGCGCCTATTTGGATTTTGTTTTGAAACTGTTTATGGCCTTTGGCCTGAGTTTTCAAATACCTATCGCCGTAGTCATTTTATCTTGGCTGGGAACAGTAAACCCCAATAAGCTTGCCACAAAAAGACCCTATGTCTTTGTGCTCTGTTTTGTTGTGGGCATGCTTCTCACGCCCCCAGATATTATTTCTCAGGCACTTTTAGCCATACCCATGTGGCTTTTATTTGAAGTGGGGATCTTATTCGGACGGCTGGTTAGCAACAAAGCTTAAAGAAAGGGAATTCACACAGTGACGCATATTCTTGGGGGTAAATTGTTCGCCCTCAAATACATGCCCTAGGTGGCCGTCACAGTTAGCACATAAAATCTCAACTCGCCGACCATCGGCATCAACTTCACGTCTTACCGCACCCGCAATCTCATCATCAAAACTCGGCCAACCACAGCCCGATGAAAACTTGCTGTCTGAGCGATATAACGGCGTATTACAGCGTTTACACAAATAGGTACCACTGACATGGTGATCGTTATATTCTCCGGTAAACGGCATCTCCGTACCCTTATACTGGATAATTCGCTGCTCTTCTGGGGTTAACTGATTATATTTATCTACCACTGCTCTAACCTTTTAAAAGAATTTTATTGAGCTGTACCTCTAGATTCAGCTGTTTTACAGGATAACGTACAGCAAACCAAAGCTCATCCAATACTGCCTGAAGTCTTTCTAAGTTTGGATTGGGCTCTATACTCAGACTCAATCTCTGTTGCTTATTAAAAATACGCAGGTAATCAAATTGTGGGTGACCCAAACCCGCATATTCCCAATCAATGATGCTGATGCCCTGTTGGTTATGGATAATATTTTCAGGGATTAAATCATGATGACAGAGGACGGGTTGCCAATCAGCGCTATCGATTTGTTGGGCTAAATCTAAGATTTGCTGGACTGCCGACTGACCTAAATACTCGCTAGAAATCTGTGAACAGTAGATTTGGCAATATTTTTTATAATTAAAGCGCTTTAAATTAGGCAGTTTTGTTGCCTGAATAGCTTCTATAGCCTGAAAAATTTGCTGTCTAATCGGCGGCTGTGCAATGCCATCTTCATCCGTAGTTTTACCATCAATGTATTCACTCACTAAATACTGTGAATTGGCAAAGTAATAGTTTGGCGCAACAGCGGTAGAGGCTATTTTTTTTAAGATAGTGATTTCAGTATCACGATTAATCCCTAGCTGAATGGCTTGGGGATTATTGATTCTAAGTACCGCACACTCAGAGCCCGCTTCGATAATATAACTGGTATTAGTTAGTCCGCCCTCAAGTTGCGAAACAATCTGAGGCTTAGATTGAAATGGCGCCTGCCACTGACGCCACTCAAGGATAGTTTGCTCAACTAGAGAGCTGTTGTTGCTCGAGATAGGCTTTTCTCCAGGCCAGATAACCAATCACCGCAAGCACCAAATACAGCGTAAATAAGCCCGCTGTCTGATAGAGCTCGCGATCGATATACAAAAAGATGGAAACCGAATCTATAACAATCCAATACAACCAGTTTTCAATGACCTTGCGCGCCACCATAAAGGTGGTTATTACACTGCCCCAAGTGGTAAAGGAATCAATATAAGGCATTCTGGCATCGGTGTTTTGCGATAATAAATAGCCCGATACTGCCGATAAAACCAACACTAAGCCAATGGCGGATAGATGATTTTTGACTCCCCAAGCGCTGAGCCTAATACCTTCTGAGCTATTGCCACCTCGCTGCCACTGGTACCAACCATAAACCGCCATCACCATATAATAAGCATTGAGCGCGGATTCCATATACAGGCTAACATCGCCAAATATCCATATGTAGATGCCAGTACTAATAAAGGCGCAGTACCAACAAAGACTATTTTCGCGCATGGCAAATAGTAAATAAGCAATACCTAAGACCACCGCAATGGTCTCTAACCCTAGCCATTCAAACATTATTTAAGTGCCTCATATCCGGGAATAACTTTCATCACATAGACCGCCATATTAAATTCTTTATAACAGTCGGCAATGGTTTTTTGCACCGCCTGCATAGCATGATCATACTCACCCTGAACCACAGTACTAGTGGGGAATGTGGTTATTTTAAGCCTATCAAATTGGTTAATACGCTCAATAAACCCATCAATGGGAGGAATAAATTCCT
>JAHEHM010000017.1 GCA_024644585.1 Porticoccaceae bacterium
TACAGCGTCATATGACGAATATCGCTCAGTACCTTAACCAAATAGGTCATAAAGCGACCCGCATCACCACCGTTAATCACACGGTGATCATAGGATAAGGCTAAAGGTAACATCAGTTTTGGCTGAAAGTCAGAGCCATCCCAGACAGGTTTCATCTGTGATTTTGAGACACCTAGAATACCCACCTCAGGGCTGTTAACAATCGGCGTAAAGCCGTTGCCACCAATAGCGCCTAGACTTGAAATAGTAAAACATCCGCCCTGCATATCGCTGGGCTTTAGTTTTCCTTCACGGGCTAGGGTTGCCATAGTAATAACATCCTCTGAGATCTCCCAAATGCCCTTCTTGTCTGCATCTTTAATTACAGGAACCACCAAACCGCGGGGCGTATCTACAGCCATACCGATATTAATATAATGTTTTTGAACGTAGTTTTCACCGTCACCCGCAAGTGAACGATTGAACTCTGGGTTCGCCGCGAGCGCTGTTGCCGCTGCTTTAATTATGAAAGCAACAGGAGTAACTTTAATGCCTTTCTTTTCACCTTCAAGCTTTAACGACTTGCGGAATACTTCGAGTTCGGTGATATCTGCATCATCAAACTGGGTCACATGAGGAACATTGAGCCAGTTGCGCTGCATATTATCAGCGGTAATCTTCTGAATTTTGCTAAGTTTAACAGTTTCAATCTCGCCAAACTGACTGAAGTCGACAGCGGGAACCTGAGGAATACCTGCACCTGAGGTCGAGGCTGAACCACCATTTCCACCGGATTTAAGGGCAGTTTTTACGAAATTATTAACGTCGTCTTTTTGGATTCTGCTTCTAGGGCCTGTACCGGCCACTTGACCAAGATCTACACCCAACTCACGAGCCAATAGACGTACAGAGGGGCCTGCATAAACATCAGATGAATCATTAGACACTGCTGCTGCAGTAGCTGCTGGCGCCGCAGTGACAGCCGGAGCTGGAACTGGAGTTGGCGCAGGTGCTGGATCAGCGGCCTTTGCCGGCTCAACTGTGGAAGCGGTTGTTGCGGCTGGAGCTTCTACAACTGCCTGAGCGGCTGAAGTCACCTCAATTAATGCAACCTGATCGCCGGTAGCTAACTTGTCGCCTTCTTTAGCAATAAATGCTTTAACTGTACCTGTTAGCGTTGAGGGTACATCCATAGTCGCTTTGTCAGATTCGAGTACAACAAGAGTGTCGCCCTCTTCAACCTGATCACCTACCGAAACAGAAATCTCGATAAGCTCTACTTTGTCATCACTGCCAATATCAGGCACTAGTGCAATTTGCTCAGAAGTTTCGGAAACAGCTACAGCCTGCGGGGCTTCTACTGCCGCTTCAACAGGTTCTGGTTCAGCGGGTGCTTCTTCAACAACCTCTTCAACAGCCTGTTCAGCGACGGCCTCTGAGGCTGTAGTTTCAACCTCAGCAATAGCATCACCAACTTTGACAGTATCGCCTTCTGCGACCAAATATTTAACAACTGTGCCATCAAATGGGCTGGGTACATCCATAGAGGCTTTGTCAGACTCTAAAACCACCAAAGATTCTTCTTTCTCAACAGAATCTCCCACTGATACACAAAGCTCGATAACTTCTACCGACTCAGCGCCGCCTAAATCTGGAATTGTTATAATTTCTATTGCCACTTATATAGCCCTTTATAAATAGTCTTTCTATTCGTTAATTACAGGTTCAACTATCACAATTACAAATACAACGGATTGGGTTTCTCTGGATCTATACCCAATGTCTTAATTGCTTTTTCTACTACAGTTGCCTTAATTGTACCCTGATCGGCCAGCGCTTTAAGCGCGGAAACTACCACGAAGTTACGATCCACTTCAAAGAAGTGACGCAGTGCCGCACGGCTATCACTGCGACCGAAGCCGTCAGTACCTAGCACATAGTATGGCTGGTCAATATAGGCACGCATCTGCTCTGAGTATGCTTTCATGTAATCTGTAGAGGCAATTACAGGTGCAGTACAGCCGCCTAGCTGCTCAGTAATATAAGCTGTTTTGGCTTTCTTAGTTGGGTGAAGCATATTCCAACGGTCAACTGATTGGCCCTCACGAACCAGTTCGTTGACACTGGTAAGACTCCAGATATCCGACTGAACATCAAATTGTTCTTTTAGAATCTCTGCCGCTGCAATCACCTCATTCAAGATAGTACCAGCACCCATAAGGGTTACTTTCTTATCGCCCTTGTCCGCTTCAGCAAACTTGTACATACCCTTAACTATGCCTTCTTCCGCACCTTCAGGCATTGCTGGCTGTACGTAGTTTTCGTTCATAGTGGTTAGGTAGTAGAAGCAATTCTCCTGATCTTCAAACATGCGCTTAACGCCGTCTTGAACAATCACTGCTAGCTCATAGCTAAAGGTTGCATCATAACTCTTACAGTTAGGTATGGTGTTAGCCAAAATAAGGCTGTGACCATCCTGATGCTGAAGTCCCTCACCGTTAAGTGTGGTTCGACCCGCTGTGGCACCGATTAAGAATCCACGCGCCTGACTGTCACCCGAGGCCCATGCAAGGTCACCAATACGCTGGAAACCAAACATTGAGTAGAAAATATAGAACGGGATCATTGGGCAAGAGTTAGTGCTATAAGAGGTAGCAAGCGCTAGCCATGCAGACATTGCACCGGCCTCGTTGATGCCCTCTTCTAGAATCACACCTTTCTTGTCTTCTTTGTAGTACATAATCTGCTGATGATCATGAGGTACGTATTTCTGGCCTGCAGAGGTATAGATACCTAGCTGACGGAACATACCTTCCATACCAAAGGTACGGGCTTCATCAGGAACGATTGGAACCACTCGTTTACCAATATTTTTGTCTTTAACCAAAGCAGACAGCACTCTTACAAATGCCATAGTGGTTGAAATTTCACGTTCACCCGAACTTTCAAGCTGCTTTTTAAAGGCACTTAAAGGCGGTGTAGTCATTGGTTCAAAATCAGCCTTACGTGCTGGCAATGGACCACCTAGCTCTTGACGACGACCCTTCATGTAAGCAATTTCTGGGCTATCTTCGGCTGGCTTGTAATAAGGCACAGTCTCTAACTGATCATCTGGAATTGGGATACCAAAACGGTCACGGAACTTGCGCAAGCTATCCATATCCAATTTTTTAACTGAGTGAGTATCGTTAGCCGCTTCACCCGCTCCACCCAAACCGTATCCCTTAACAGTTTGCGCTAGGATAACTGTTGGCTTACCTTTACTTGCAGAGGCTTCAGCATAGGCTGCATATACCTTATAAGGGTCATGGCCACCACGATTAAGCGCCATAATCTGCTCATCGGTCATATCTTTAACCAGTTCAAGCAACTCTGGGTATTTGCCAAAGAAATGCTCACGAGTATAGGCACCACCGTTGTATTTATAGTTCTGAAGCTCACCATCACATACTTCATTCATGCGCTTAATGAGTAAACCAGATTTATCTTTTTCAAGTAATTGGTCCCAGTGACGGCCCCAAACTACTTTAATAACATTCCAACCAGCACCACGGAAAACACCTTCAAGTTCTTGCATGATTTTACCGTTACCACGCACAGGGCCATCTAGACGCTGTAGGTTACAGTTAATAACAAAAACAAGATTCTCCAGTTCTTCACGACCTGCTAGGGAAATAGCACCTAAACTTTCTGGCTCATCACACTCACCATCACCAAGGAATGCCCAAACCTTACGATCTCCTCGAGCCACAAGGTCTCTAGCCGAAAGGTAACGCATGACATGCGCCTGATAGATTGCTTGAATGGGACCAAGACCCATAGATACGGTTGGGAACTGCCAATAGTCAGGCATTAACCAGGGGTGCGGATAAGATGAAAGACCCTTACCATCTACTTCACGGCGGAAACTATCAAGTTGATCTTCTGAAAGCCGTCCCTCGAGGAAAGATCTCGCATACATACCAGGAGCACTGTGTCCTTGGAAGAACACTAGATCACCAAGGTTTTCACCCTCAGAGCCTCTAAAGAAATAGTTAAACCCAATATCATATAGCGTTGCTGCTGAGGAGAAGCTAGCGATGTGACCACCGATACCCTCGCTCTGCTTGTTAGCACGCATAACCATTGCAAGGGCATTCCAACGTATCAAAGATCGAACACGGCGCTCCATAAACAGGTCGCCGGGCATAACTTTTTCTTTATTAGCAGGAATAGTATTGCAGTATGGTGTTGTAATTGACTGCGGTAAGCCTACACCGGTGTTTGTAGCGCGGGCTTGAAGTTGACTTAAAATATAGGAAGCTCTTTCGCTACCTTGGGCTCGACAGATAGAGTCAAACGCCTCTAACCATTCTTGGGTTTCTGTTGGATCTAAATCCTGAGACATGCGGCACCAATCAATGTTAATGAATCAATATTTATAGAGCCCATGGCTGAAACAACCTCTTGCCTCGATAAAGAGACGCTTGGACCCTGTAATGAAGGCGCACATAATAATGTAGCGAGGCTACAAAATCAATGAAATTGAATAGTTTGAGCAATCATTTTATTATAAGTAACTAGATTAGATTATAGGTACAAATTATTGATATATAATATTATTTTAAAAAATAATTTAAAGTTAGTTTAACTACATAATTGCTTTTTTAACCACTAATATGAAAACTTATAGTACTCGTTTAGTGGATCATTAAAACCTACACCCTGTTTAGAGGCATTTTTTTCAGCGGTGCGCACCCATATTTGACGCTGTGAATTAAGAATTAAACGACTGTAGGCACTCCGTATATCTTCAATTGCTACAGCGTTAATGGACTGCGCCAAACGCTCTCTAAAATCGAAATCATAGTAACCCAGGCTTATTGCCTTGACCGATCTAGCCGTCAATTCATTGAGATTTTCAGGATTATCTTCAAGGTTCACAAGCAACGCTGTTTTGTGCACCAATAAGCTCTCCTCGGTTAAATCCTGAATAGCCTTGTCAAAATGTTGACTAAAACGCTCAAACTCCGATTTTAGCTCATCTTCTGAGGCCACAGGCGACTGAACTATAAACGATAGACCGGGAACCCGATTGATATGCATAGGGAATGCGGCAACCACATAACCTAGCTGCTTCTCCGTTCTTAATTCATTGTAAAAATCCGAGGATATAATGTTAGTCAACAGGCTAATTAAGGCGCGCTCTTCAAGACTATCCGAATCACCCTGAATATAGCGCAATAAAACTGCATCGTTGTGCTCAACAAAAACATCTCTAACCCTTGCACCCTCAGGAAGCCGCACCACCGATCGCATTGAGGCTAAATCCTTTAGATTAAACCCCTCTAACAAGCTAGCAACCTGCCTAGCAGACTCTTCTGTATGATTTCCCGCCACCAACACATCCACCTTGTTTTCGCTTAACAATTGCCTAACAAATAACTCCATATCAGCAACTGAAATGGGCTTTATCACAGCTATTTGTTGTTCTGGGACATAGCTACCAACAATATCTGCCTTAAGATGGGCTATTATCTGCCGGAATGGATACTCGCGCTTAGCATTTTGCTTTTCTCTGATAAGCTGCTGCTTAACCAACATTAACTGTTTGCTATCAATGGAACGTTTGCTAAAAGCAGATAAAACGGTCTTGAGTAAATCGAGTTGCTTATCTGAATATCCATCTATAACAATGGATACACCCTCTCTAGTTGGCGAGATATTGAAGGCAAGTCCCGCCATGTAAGCTGGATACAAGGACTGTCGAAGCTGGTCTTGAATATAGGCTGCATAGAGCTCCGCAAGGGAATATCCAGCAAGATCTTTCACCGCCTCAGACTCCAATGAAATTATGATTTTCCCTTTAGGAACGCCAAAATCGGTCGACTTTTGATGCCAAACCTTAAGCCCATCTGCATCAGTCACCAAAACCGGCTGCTGATCTTTCGCCTCAGAGATTAAGCCTAGGTTTGATGGTATATAGGGGTTTTTACCCACTAAACTCAGACTGAAGTCAGAATCGGTTGTTTTAAGCGCTTCTATTGCTTCTTTATCCATGGTTTCAACTGAGAAAGGTGTCTGATAAAACGCTGACAACTCTGTCGTATCAACCTCTGGGGCAATAACCATTAACAGCATATTTTCAATACTTAACTGTTCCATCAAATCCGAAATTAGCTGTTTATCAAACTCACCTCGCTGATAAGGGGCGCGCAATAGATTTTTATCGCTATATTTGTGCATATTTGAGGCTAGCCTAGTCACATAGTCTGCTGGCTTGATCTTCTCAGCATAGCGAAAGCCCATATCACTCATCACCGCTAATTCAGTCTGCCGCCAAGACTCTATACCCTCTTGCTGTATTAACCGCAACCAAGCAAAAAGCTCCACCAAAATTTGCTGGTGATGCTCAAAGCCCTCTGGGGTTAGTCCAATATCAATTGAAAATAATGTTGCACCCCGATCGGAGAGCGCAGGGCCCGCAGAAAGAGTTTCTGCCCAACCCTTTTCTTTAAGCGCCTGCAGCAAACTACCCTGCCCCTCATAGCCAATCATTTCACCTAAATACATTGCTGGCTTAACTCTCCAGTTTCTATCTTGCTGAGGTAATTCAAACAGAAAACTCAGCTCTCGCAGCTCTTTAAGCGGTATTACACGGGCTTTTAGCGGTAATCTACTAGCCTCGACCAGAGGCGCATTATAGGGCTCTATGATTATATTATTATTGCTAATGGGCAGAAACTGATTCTCCACCATTGTCTGCAGTTCATCGATAGAATTATTACCCAGTACCACTAGAGTCATCAGATTGGCTGAATAGTAACGGTTATACATCTTGATAAGCTGATCGCGAAGCAGGCCATCTTCCCCATCAACTAGGGTCTGATTATTGCCTACCGTAAATTTCGATAAGGGATGCTGAGGATTAATGATCTCTCGCAACACATCCCACTGACGACGACTATCACTCTTTAATTTAAGTTGATACTCAGACTCCACTGCATTGCGTTCACGGTTAACGTAGTTCGCATCAAAGGTGGGCTCAAAAAAGAATGGCGCAAATCGATCAAGGGCATCTTCTAAATAGGCGGCATCAATACTAAAAAAGTAATTGGTATGCTCCAGAGATGTACTGGCATTATGGGAGCCACCATGCTCGCTGATAAATGTTTGATACTCCCCTGCCGAAGGATAGCGCTGCGTGCCAAGAAACAACATATGTTCAAGAAAATGCGCTAGGCCCTCTGTATGCAAGGGGTTTTGATAACTTCCCATATGCAAATCGAGAGCCACAGCAGCCTTGTCCGCATCAGGATCAGAAATTAGCAACACATCTAATTCATTTTCGAGAGTCAAACGGCGATAGGAGCGCTGATCGTTTTCACTTTTTATTAAGCTAGCGCCCAGCTTAGAGCCAGAAAAATAACTGTTATCGAGAACAGTGCATGAGGAGATAAATATGATGGCCATTATTAGCCTAAATAGGCTATGCCTACTGCCAATAATAGCGACCGCCAGCTGATGAAACATCATAACAATCCCTGTCATAGCCGATTATTCAGCCGTCAACTCAGCCCTGGGCCATGCGTTATAAATAGCCTTAACCAATGTGGCTAAGGGGATTGCAAAAAATAGCCCCCAAAAACCCCATATACCACCAAATATAAGTACCGCAACTACGATTGCCACTGGGTGTAAGTTAACCACCTCAGAAAATAATAAGGGTACTAAAACATTGCCATCAATTATCTGGATAACCGCATAGAGGCCAACAAGCCATGCGAATTCGTTTGAGATACCCCACTGCAAATAGCCTACTAGCAGTACTGGAATAGTCACTAATGTGGCACCAATGTAGGGAATTAAAACTGAAAGGCCAACTAATAAAGCCAGCAAGGTGGCATATTTAAGATCAAGACATAAAAAGGCAATGAATGAAACCGAGCCAACAATTAAAATCTCAATGGCTTTGCCACGAATATAATTGGCAAACTGGACATCCATTTCATCCCAAATAGTGGTCATAACCTGTCGTTCTTTTGGCAACATATTGGAAATATAACCTAGCAATATATCCTTATCTTTAAGCATAAAGAACACCAGTAACGGTACTAAAAATAGGTAAATTAATATGATCAGTATGCTTGGGAAGCTGCTGATTGAAAGGCTTAACAACTGCTCTGCTAAGTTTGCTAGCTCCTCTGACATTCGGGTGATTAATATTTGAACCTGTTCGGGGCTAATATAGGCGGCAGTTTTCTCTGGCAAGGAACTAAAAAGCTCTTTTAACTGATAGACCATATTGGGAAGTTCTTTTAACAGCAGTGTTGTCTGTCTTCCTACGATGGGTACAAGTACGATTAACGCGGAAATAAAAGCCACTAAAAACAGCAAGTAGGTAGTAAGCACTGCAGGAATTTTAGCCAAGCCATATTTTTGCAGGCTATTAACCACACCCTGAAGTAAAAAGGTGAATATCATCGCGGCAATTACTGGCCCTAATACATCGCCTAGGGTAGCTACAACAACTACAGAAACAACAAGAAAGATGCTCAGAAGGACAGCCTCTTCAGTGCTAAAGTACTGGGCTAGCCACCTTTGTAAAACCCTCTTCATAATAACTCCGCAATTAAATATCAAACATTAGTGTAAATATGGCATATTATATTCAGATAATACAGAGATCAGACATGAAACCAATCTGTTTTTTTTATGTCCAACTAAACCTAACCCCAAGAGCTTGAAATAAATCGCGCAAACCATGTATAAATACCGTGAAAAAATAAGGCTCTTTTTAGCATATATATCCTATAAAAAAGCCTCTCTAACTGTTAGCTTATTGTTGCTAGCGGGGTTTTCACTTAGTAGTCATTCTGCGGATATTAAACTACCCCTTTTGGGTGATAGTAGCTCTGGCATAGTGTCAAAGCAGCAAGAATATAAACTTGGCAAATCATGGTTACAGGCTTTTAGGCGCCATGTTGAACTTCACGATGATCCAATACTACAGTCATATCTTGAGCAGCTTAGCTATAGCCTAGTGGCTCATAGTGATTTAGAAGATACCAGACTCACTGTGGTTGTAGTCAACAATCCCACGATTAACGCTTTTGCCGTCCCTGGCGGGGTTATTGGTATACATACAGGCATCTTTACCTATGCCAATAACGAGGATCAACTGAGTTCGATTATTGCCCATGAAATTGCTCACCTAAGCCAGCGCCATTTTGCTCGTTCTATGGAGGCGCAACGAAGCGCATCGGCTATTTCATTAGCCGGCTTACTGGCAACCATTATAGTTAGCTCTCAAACAGACACAGATGGCGCTATCGCTACCCTAACCACAGCTCAGGCAATATCAGCAGATCAGCAGCTTCGCTACAGCCGAAACAATGAGCAAGAAGCTGACAGACTAGGCGTAAAGATCATGACTAGAGCGGGAAAAGATCCAGGGGCCTCAGCGGACATGCTTAATAATATGCTAGCCTTGAGTCGTTACAAAGGAAACAGGCCACCAGAATTTTTACTAACTCATCCCGTTACCGAACGGCGGGTTGCAGACACTCGAGCTAGAACGCACAGTGAGACAAAACGCCATTATCCGCAGAATCCTGACTATTATCTTATGCAAGCAAGGGCTGCTGTTGTTATGCAGAACGACGCGAAGTATTCAGTCAGCTATTTTACCCAGAAGGTGGCAGCAAATGCCCTGCAAAAAAAGGCTGCAAAATACGGCCTTGCATTAGCCTATTCGAAATTGGGTGACCACAAAAAAGCTCGCCAAATACTGTCATCACTACTGAGCAGGGATCCTTTAAATAGACTCTATATCTACGCTGATATTGAAAATTATATGGTTGCCAAAAACTTCAAGTCAGCGCTTTCCAAACTGGATTATCAGCTAAAGTTCAATGCTAAGAACTACCCCTTACAGTCACTCTTAGCTGAGACTCTGTGGCAAAACAAACAGTATCAGGCCTCAGCAAAGGTTTTAACCCAGTTGAGTAATCAGCGCAAAGAAGATCCGGCAATTTGGTATAAATTAGCCGAAGTGAGAGGCTTAGCGGGCGATATATCGGGCGTTCACAAGGCGCGAGCAGAATATTTTATTCTTGTTGGTGCCTTCGAGAGGGCAAAACAACAACTCAATCTGGCTTCGAAACTATTAGCCTATGACTTTAAGCAGCTTTCGATAATAAAACAGCGGATTATTGATATCGAGCAGATGGAAAAAAACCTAAGAAAACTTTAGCTGTTTGCTTTAAATGACATCATGCGATCAAGGGCAGTGGTTGCGAGATTAGCAACATCGCTATCCACATGAATTTCCCCACTTCCATCCTGTAGACAGGACAGTAAATTCTGAAGACTATTCATACCCATCCATGGGCAGTTTGCACAACTTCTACAGGTCGCCCCACTACCACCTGTGGGAGCAATAATTAATTCTTTTTCAGGAACAGCCTGTTGCATCTTATAAAAAATACCCTGATCGGTGGCAACAATGAGCTGCTTATTGGGCAGATCTTTAGCTGCAGCGATCAACTGTGACGTAGAGCCCACAACATCAGCAACCTCAACCACAGACTGTGGCGATTCAGGATGAACCAAAACCGCTGACTCAGGATAGACCTTTTGCAGGTCGGTAATCCCTTTTGCTTTAAATTCTTCATGCACAATACAGCTACCGTCCCACATCAGAACGTCAGCACCGGTTTGTTTTTGTACATAGCTACCCAAATACTTATCTGGTGCCCAAAGAATTTTTTCTCCCAAGGAATCAAGGTGATCGACCACATCAACTGCAATGCTTGAAGTCACAACCCAGTCTGCTCTGGCCTTTACCTGAGCAGAGGTATTGGCATAAACCACGACCGTTCGATCAGGATGCTGATCACAGAAAGCATTAAATTCATCAGCAGGACAGCCTACATCCAAGGAACAGGTTGCCTCGAGAGTCGGCATTAATACCGTTTTATTGGGTGTGAGGATCTTGGCTGTCTCACCCATAAATTTCACACCGACAACAATTAACGTATCAGCATCATGGCGACTGCCAAATCGGGCCATTTCCAAAGAATCGGCCACTACCCCGCCGGTTTCTTCCGCTAGGGCCTGTATCAGTGGATCAGTATAATAATGAGCAACAATTACCGCATTCTTATCAATCAGAAGCTGCTTAATTTGCTGACGCACAATGTTCTGCTGATCGGCGCTTAAGGGCTCATCAACAGAGACCTTCTCAAGATATTCTTTTACCTTAAGACTCAGATCATCACTTGACTGTATAGAGAGGTCTTGTCGCATTGAAATAAATCTTAGTGAGAGGAAACCCAGTAAACTACCGCTACAAGAACAATTACTACAACCGCAATAGCTGCGATAGCGTCTGCTTTTGAATCGCCAGATGATTGATTATTTGTGTCAGTCATTAATATTGTCCCGTAAGTTCATTGGTGAATTTAATTTGATAACATTTAAATTTGCGGCATTTTAACAAGCATTTATCAACCTGTCTTGCCCAAACACATCAGTATTCAACAAATTGACGTTATTCCTTTTAATTTGAGGTATATAGGGAAATATTAATTTAAAACCACTGTATCAATCTGTATCATACGACACCTTAATTACTGAAGAAGTCACACATAGCCTCGATGTATAGATACGATAATTACGACCAAAAAATTGTTGATGAACGCGTAGCGCAATTTAGAGACCAAACTGAACGCTATTTGGCGGGTAAAATAGCAGAGGAAGAATTTCTCCCACTGCGCCTGCAAAATGGCCTTTATGTTCAGCGTTTGGCGCCTATGCTCAGAATAGCCGTGCCTTACGGTATGCTCTCAAGCAATCAAGTCAGAAAGCTGGCGCACATTGCGCGGGTTTATGACAAAGGATACGTTCACTTTACGACCCGTCAGAATGTTCAGCTCAACTGGCCGGCACTGGAAGAAGTTCCAGATATATTAGCCGAGCTTGCTAGCGTTGAAATGCATGCTATTCAAACCAGTGGCAACTGTATTCGCAACACTACTACCGATCAATTTGCTGGTGTTGCGGCTGATGAAATAGAAGATCCACGCCCCTGGTGTGAAATAATTCGTCAATGGTCAACGCTACATCCAGAATTCGCCTTCTTGCCACGCAAGTTTAAAATTGCGGTCTGTGGCTCAGAAGAAGATCGAGCAGCCTTCTTGCTGCATGATATTGGCCTACAGCTAGTGAAAAATCCACAGGGTGAGCTGGGTTTTGAAGTTTTTGTAGGAGGTGGCTTAGGAAGAACTCCTATCATTGGCTCTTCTATACGCAAGTTTCTACCCAAACAGCATCTTCTGTCCTATCTAGATGCCATTCTTAGGGTTTATAACCGTTACGGCAATAGAGATAACAAGTACAAGGCGCGTATTAAGATACTCGTCAAAGCATGGACACCTGAAGTATTCGCCAAAAGAGTTGAAGAAGAATGGGCAAATATTAAAGATGGGCCCTCTACCCTCACTGATGCCGAATTAGCTCGTGTGACAGGCTTCTTCTCAGCACCCGACTATCAGGATATTGACTCAACTATCGCTGACCAATCACTGGCGGCTCAGGCTTCAGAAAACAATGCCTTCAGTCGTTGGCTAGAGCGCAACACAGTACTGCAGAAACAATCGGGTTATCGCTCGGTAACGCTATCCTTAAAGCCAGCCGGTGTTGCCCCTGGTGATGTCACTGATACCCAGCTAGAGACTATTGCTGATCTTGCTGATCAGTATGCCTTTGGTGAGTTACGTGCGACTCACAACCAAAACGTGGTACTAACTGATGTTGTGTATTCTGACCTGTTTGAACTCTGGCAAGCGGCCAAACAATCCGGCCTTGCTACACCTACTATTGGCACCATCAATGACATGATCTGCTGCCCCGGTGGCGACTATTGCTCGCTGGCAAATGCTAAATCAATCCCCGTTGCAGAAGCTATACAGCGCAAGTTCTCTGATCTCGACTACGTCTATGACCTAGGTGACCTAGAACTCAATATTTCAGGTTGCATGAATGCCTGCGGCCATCATCATATTGGTCATATTGGTATTCTTGGCGTGGATAAAAAAGGTAAGGAATGGTACCAAATCCAACTGGGTGGCAGCGCCAATAAAAGCGCAGCTCTAGGTAAGGTTCTTGGCCCTTCACTATCTCGTGAAGAGATTACCGATGGCATTGAAAAACTGCTTGATGTCTATGTCGAGAATCGAATTGCCGATGAAAGCTTTCTTAATACTTACCAAAGAATTGGTATAGATAAGTTCAAGGAGAGAGTTTATGCCGCAAATTCTTAAAGATACTCAGGTTGTTTCTGATAACTGGATACTTCTTGATGAAAATGCAGACAGCATACCCAATGGAGACATTCTACTGTCTTTTGAACAGTGGCAGAATTTCGCTGAGCAGCTCAGTAACCACAGTGGTAGTATCGGCGTTTGGCTAGAAGGTCACGCAGAAATTGAGCAGATAATTGAGCCCCTTCTCAATCTTCCTCTAATTGCTATTAATTTCCCAAAGTTTGCTGACGGACGCGGTTTTTCAGCGGCTAGATTGATTAGAGAACGATATAACTACTCTGGCGAATTACGTGCTATTGGTGGTTTTATTCGCGATCAGTTATATTTACTAAAACGCTGTGGGTTTAATGCTTTCCAATTTTCAGATGAGAATGAATTATCCGATGCCGCTGAATCGCTTAAAGACTTCTCAGAAAATTATCAGGTCAGTGTCGATCAAGAAAACCCCTTATTTAGAAGACGGTAAATTATCTAAACAATCAACCTAATAGGTCAGAGAATGGATCAACATGTTGTTTTTATCTTTTTTCTTATCTTTACTGGTGGTGCGCTGGTCGCATCACTGGCTTTATTTGGCCGCCAACCCCTTTTAGTTGCCTATATTAGTCTTGGTGCCCTTCTAGGGCCCTATGGGCTTGGCTGGGTCACTGATCTTGAGCTAATTGCGCAAATTTCATCGATTGGCATTGTTTTTTTATTGTTCTTACTTGGCCTAGATATGCAGCCGCAGGCTTTACTGCGGGTTTTGAAACAGGTCGCCCATATCACCTTAATTAGCTCACTATTGTTTGCCGCCACGGGCTATGGGATAGCTTATTTATTTGGCTTCAGCTTAATCGAATGCGCGATTATTGGTGCCGCTATGATGTTTTCAAGTACCATTATCGGTATCAAATTACTTCCCACTACGGCACTGCATCACAAGCATTCTGGCGAATTAATGATTGGTATGCTGTTAATGCAGGATTTTATCGCGATCTTTGTACTGCTTGTTTTGCTCTCAGCAAGCTCTGGTGACAATAGCATTACCAGCTTAGGCATCAGTATTGTTGCCCTTCCCGCATTGGTTGCTCTTTCCATGTTCTTGGTACGCCATTTACTTCAGCCACTCTTTACGCGCTTTGATCGCATTGGTGAATATATATTTTTATTAACCATTGGCTGGTGTCTAGGCATTGCTGAACTGGCAGAAGTGATTGGTTTATCAAAAGAAATCGGTGCCTTTATTGCCGGAATCTCACTGGCAACCAGTCCTATCGCACAGTACATCGCGCTGAACCTTAAACCTCTGCGTGATTTCTTTCTGATCTTGTTTTTCTTCTCACTTGGCGGCGGCTTTGATCTCAGCCTGCTGGCAACTATCGCGGTTCCAGCGATTATATTAGCTATTGCTATGCTTTCGCTTAAACCGATAATCTATCGTTACCTACTGCGCTCACAGAGCGAAAATAACAGCCTTTCTTGGGATCTTGGCTTTAGATTAGGGCAGAACAGTGAATTCTCATTACTTATTGCCTATATGGCGTTTAGCACGTCTTTGATTGGCAATGATGCCTCACACCTGATTCAGGCCACGGCAATTATCACATTCTTAGTATCAAGCTATATCGTAGTGTTCAATTTCCCAAGCCCTATCGCAGTCAGCGACAAGCTTCGTAGAGACTAATAGCTTACTTATAAAGCTGAGATGTATCGGTTAATCGGTTCCACCATCTGACTAATAGACGATCAGCGCTTTCTTCGGCGGCTAGCCCCATTCGCTGTGGGAATTTCTTTTTCTGAACATAATTAATCTCAAACAACTTTGAACTGTCAGCCTGCTGTGTCAGATATTCATCACTGGTCATAAGATCATCGATCAAAGAAAGTTCTAAAGCACGACTGCCAAACCAAACCTCACCGGTCGCCACCTTGTCTATATCAACATTGGGTCGGCGCTCATTGATGTAAGACTTAAACAGCTGATGAGTATCCTGAAGGTCTTCAATGAATTTTTCACGACCCTGCTCAGTATTTTCACCAAACATAGTTAATGTTCGCTTGTGCTCACCGGCAGTCAATAATTCAAAATCAACATCATTCTTCTTAAGTAACCGATGAAAGTTAGGTAATTGAGCAACCACGCCAATAGAACCAATGATGGCGAATGGCGCGGCTAAAATTTTATCGCCAACACAGGCCATCATATAGCCACCACTTGCGGCTACCTTATCGACACAGATTGTAAGCGGGATACCCTTTTTACGTAATCTATCAAGTTGACTGCTAGCAAGACCATAGCTGTGGACCATACCACCGGAACTTTCCAACTTTACAACCACTTCATCAGTTGATTTAGCCTGAGTTAAGATCGCGGTAATTTCTTCACGGAGGTTGGTTACAGCTGAAGCGCTGATATTACCATTAAACTTAACCACAAAAATGCGCTTATCAGCCTCGGCATCCAAATCATCCTTAGGGCTAGATGCCTTGGCTTTTTTCTTTTGTTCTTTTTTAATTCGCTTAGCTTCAGCTTTTTTGGCTGCCTTATCCAACAGGGCCGCATTCATTGCCTGACTGATTTCGTCATATTGATCGTTAAGGGGGTTAATTTCTAATTGCCCCTTATCAGCGTTCTGGTTATTTTTTTGACTGGCAATAATTCCAACAATCACCGCAAAGGCAATAACAAAGGTAATCGCTTTCGCGAGAAACAACCCATAATCTGCAATAAATTCCAAACCAATCTCCATTATTTTCGTATGTTAGGGTGACTATTAAAAAAACTATAATTTCCCTAGAGGTAGACAGGTAATTATAGAGCAAAAAAATATTTCAACAACGATGTTGGTCGATAATTGAATTGTTACAAATTAATTGGCGCGCCAGTGGTCATAAGGTTGCATTATAGCTAGTCAAGAGCTATGGTTTGCGGCTTTACAGCAACTGGCTTTTTAGAAGCTCTAATTACAGCGTTCTTCGCTATAATTCTATTTTTACCAATACCATTGGATAGCTAAAGGAAAATTAAATGTCATCAACATTAACTCAAGCATTTCAAAAAAACTTTCTCGGTAACTCTCCTGATTGGTACAGAAATACCATTGTTATCTTTTTGATAGCAAATCCGATTCTTTTAATGATTTCTAGCCCTTTTGTGGTTGGCTGGGTTCTTATTGCGCAGTTTATTTTTACCCTAGCGATGGCACTTAAATGCTACCCCCTTCAGCCCGGGGGTCTATTGGCGCTTGAGGCAATTATTTTAGGGCTTGCAAGCCCTGACAATGTCTATCATGAGACTGTTGCTAACTTTCAGGTTATCCTGCTACTAATGTTTATGGTCGCAGGCATTTACTTTATGCGCGACATGCTGCTGTATACATTTACTAAAATCCTCCTCAATGTTCGCTCAAAAACCGTTTTATCTTTTCTTTTCTGCTTCTCTGGCGCTGTATTATCGGCTTTTCTCGATGCGTTAACGGTGACTGCTGTATTGATTACCGTTGCGGTTGGATTCTTTAGCGTTTACCACAGGGTGGCCTCAGGCAAGCAGTTTGATGATGCCCAGCACAATCATTCTGATGACAATCTTGTTCAGACAGAGAATTCCGAAACCCTAGAGCAATTCCGTCAATTTCTGCGCAGCCTTATTATGCACGGCGCTGTGGGTACGGCTTTGGGTGGTGTGACCACTCTGGTAGGCGAACCACAGAATTTGTTAATTGCTGAAAAAGCCGGCTGGCAGTTTATAGAATTCTTTATGCGCATGGCACCTGTCACTATGCCTGTGTTTGTTTGCGGCTTAATCTGCTGTGTCATTCTCGAAAAAACCAAAATACTGGGTTATGGCGCACAGCTGCCCGAGTCGGTTAGACAGGTTTTAACAGCGTCTAGCCTTGAGGATGAAAAAAACCGAACTCAAGCACAGGTAGCTAAACTTATCTCGCAAGCAGTGATTGCATTAATTCTAGTGTTTGCCTTGGCTTTTCACTGGGCGCCTGTAGGCCTTATTGGATTGATGATTATTGTACTTCTTACCGCATTTAATGGCGTTATCGAAGAACACCAAATTGGTAAGGCTTTCGAAGAAGCACTTCCCTTTACTGCACTGCTAGTAGTATTTTTTGCGGTAGTTGCAGTTATTCATGAACAGCACCTGTTCTCACCGGTAATTAATTGGGTCCTTGCCATGGATCCAGCCTCACAACCTGGCATCTTCTTTTTAGCTAACGGATTACTTTCAGCCATCAGTGACAACGTGTTTGTTGCCACGGTATATATTAATGAAGTAAGAGCTGCTCTTGATTCTGGGATGATTGATCGCGATCACTTCGATAAGTTGGTAATTGCAATTAATACGGGTACCAACTTACCCAGCGTTGCAACACCCAACGGTCAGGCTGCTTTCTTATTCCTTCTGACCTCTGCGCTAGCACCACTAATTAATCTTTCGTACATGCGCATGGTCATTATGGCTCTGCCATATACCATTGTATTAATCATTGTTGGCTACATCGGTGTTATCAATTTAGCGTAAATATCTGCTTTGAGACTCTATGGTTAAGAGACTCATCAAGGTTAAGAGACTGACAATTGCCTAAGAAAGTTACATTCTTGGGCATTTTCATCTAACTGTGTTGCAATTATTCCCTCCCAGGCTGTTTCACAGGCATTGAGAGAGCTGGGAAGGCAAAAAATCAGCGTGTTATTGGCTAATCCAGCGATACATCTGGATTGAATAGTTGTAGAGCCAATAGAATCGTATGAAATCTGTCTAAATAATTCACCAAAACCAGCAATCTTTTTATCCAGTAATGGCTCAATTGCTTCAGGGGTAATATCGCAGTGGCCAAAGCCGGTACCACCAGTGGTAATAATCACATTAATTTTACTATTGGCAATCCAGCGAGAAAGCACGGCCCTCATTTGATAGACATCATCTTTAACGTGTTGGTGCTCCAAAAGGCAATGTGCAGACCTGATTGAATTGCGCAAATACTTGCCGGACTCATCATTAGCTAAGCGCTTACTATTTGATAGAGTCAGGACTGCAACCTTAAAATAACTCTTACTAGGCGACATACCTAAGCACCCAATTTGAGAGATAACTGTGGGGTTAAATAAGCGGCGTTCTTAAGATGAAAATCTCTTATGGCAATAATAAGATGAGCAGCCCTTCTATCATTATGCTGGTTTGTTGCCAAACCCCATTGATTACAGGCTAGTTTACTTAGATCCTCAACTAAATCCTCCTGATCATTAGCCGCGAGAGCCCAGTTGTATATAACCGGTATGTATTGCTCATAGCGATTTGTTGTGTCGGATTCAGCTAAATCCATGGGGTTCCATTGATTAGAAATCACATCACTGATTGAGCGATATAGTGTATTACTGTTGATGCAGGTATCCTTACCCATAGTCACGTCCATCTCCTTATTAACTTTGCCAAGCACTGTTAAATTCAGCCAGTAAAAACAACAGGCTTACTTAAAAGCTAGACCATATTGCTACTGTTGGCAAACTTACATAGGTATATTTAGCTAATAGATTTACTAATAAATAAAAATTACCGGTCTATTCAGTTTAAGCTCATTCGAAGCAAAAAAAATGCACCCTTTAGGGTGCATTTTTTATTCTTGAAGGCTTTAAGCTGTATCAGCAAACACCTATCTAGGGAGTACTTGTAGCCACTTCATCCCAAGTTGAAGAAAATACAGTCTCGCCATTAACATAGAAAATGGACTCACCATGGAAAAATGAACGTTGACGATCATTGTTCCACCAGCCACGGCTTTGTCCGGACATGAACCCCACATTGTCTAGGGTTGCCGAGTCTGCTTGATCCTTATTATCTATTCTGAATAAGTGAAGTTGATTTTCATTTACATAGCCTTGATCAGCTGTCGAATAAGAAATACTTACTGGAACTGAAAAGCGATCGGTACTTTGATCAACTTGCTGATACTGGAAAGCATTGCGATTAAATTGTGCAGGTGAATGGCTCCAACCACCATCAAGCCCATCGCCAATGATAATTTCTTCAACCGAATAGGGTTCATTAGCTGGGGAAACATTAAATAATTCTAATTTCACCTTACCCTCAATTTGCCCTAGGCCCAATAGAAGATTCTCGTTAACTGGATGTAAGAAATCAGAAAATCCAGGAACCTCTAGTACCCCAGCAACCTCAGGATTCTGATGGTTAGTAAGATCTATTACGTAAAGTGGATCTATGGTTTCAAAGGTTACCAAGTAAAGTTTATTGCCAAAAAATCTTACTCCATACAGCGCTTCGTTGGGCTTTCCTATTTCATCGGGGCTAGCGCTGTTAGGTAATACAGATACCTGTTCTAAATTATATGAATCAGTTGACTGCTGTAGCACTGTTAATCGATGATCCTGTGCATCTTCATTATTACCGGTCCATTCGCTTGTCACTACGCGAACATAGCCATTGTGCTCATTGATTCTGAAATCAAGCTGCCCTCGACCGGTTAAATGACCCTGCACCTCACCTGAGCCTGTGTAGGCAAGATCTGCATCAAGATCGAACTTATGAATAAAGCTCTTAGAATTATCTCCCCAACCCTCTTGCTGAATAAAATAGATCGACTCTTGACTGACATAGACACCATTGGTGGATTCAAGATAACAGACGGAGTTTTCTATGGCTTGCTCTGCAACATTAACCGCAACTAAAAGAGTCATAGTTGGGTAGCCATAACCTGTTGTGGAGGCATCATGATCTTCATTAATCATTAGGCAGTCTGTTGAATTTAAAAAATCAACGGGTTCATTGTTGATATAGGCTTTAGGAAGCAAATCTTCACTAGTGACCTCTTCTAATGCCGATTGATTATTTTCTACTTGGTCAACGGCAGGGTAATCATAATAACCCGGAATACTGGGAGTATGACGTGCTATAAGATAAACAATATCACCCTTTTTACGACTGGTAACAAAGCCGCCTTCAAGCTCAAATTCCCATAGTAAATCTGGCTGATGAAGATCGTCTGTAACGGAATTATCAGGTATTTCCGATATATCATAAACATCTAGCCCAACGGTTTGATTGCGCCAAGTGTAGGGATCCATAAATACATCGCCATACATACCCCACCAACCTGAAGTATCAATCGATACTAACTGATTTTCAGTGGTGTAAAGGCCCTCGATAGTCTTATTATCCTCTATGACAATCTGTGCCACCTGCTGTGTACTGGCTGCTGTGGAATCAGTGGCGAGTATTTTTAAGGTGCGTATTTCTGGGATAATTGGATACATGGGCTCATCGGCTACGACAGGCTCCTCACCCTCTTCAATGGCATCATCAACCATAACCATGGGCTCAAAGATAAAACAGCAGTCATCATAAAGACTGTAACTGGGCGCAATAAACAGATGCGAACCGTCGTACTTTACAAAATCGTGCTCATCCACACCCTCTTCAAGGGTATAGGTGGTAGTAAAAGATTCGCTTGCAGATGCGTCAGCACTCGCTTCCACCGCATCGCCTGCTGGCATCGCGTCAACGGCAGTGTCTTCCGTTTCCGCAACAGCACCGTATCTGCCGTTGTAGCTCTGGGTAAATAGGGTTGTAAATTCTTCCCCACTAGCCATAGGTACCAGTAAGGCTGTTGATTGATTTAAGGATTGTCCAGCTAAACCGGGCATATAGGAGGCCATATATTGAGCAATTTCAAGTGACGAGATTCTACTTGCCGCCTCTGATACTGCCGCATCAATTAGAGAGTCACCCGTCATATCAAATAAATAACGTAGTAATAACAAACCATCGGTTAATGCGTCTAGGTTACCATCGGCATCAATGTCTGTAATACCTGCTGACTGGCTCATTACATTGGCCACTTCAGAAGCTGTCAATGAGGCATCAGTGGCAATCACGCCATCGGTAAGCGATTCATCACGCAGACCAAAGGCATACCTAAGTAGGAGTAAACCGTCAGTTAAGGCATCCGCCTGACCATTGCCATCAAAATCCCAGCTATCCACAGTAACTGATTCAACCACTGACAATGGTGCCAACATAGTTGAATGTGCGTAACAATAATAAGAAAGTGTACTGCTGTTAAAATTTTCTGGAATAGTTAAGGTTAGCTGCTCGTTTCCAGAAATCGAGGCTACACCGCCTACTTCACCACCGGTTCCGTTACTGGTCATTACAACATCTGGGTTAGCCTGTTTCCATGCATCGCCAATATTAAATGGATGACCGCTATCCGTTCGAATAAAAGTGTAGGTAGAACCTTTAACAAGACTAACCGAAACTGCATCGCCACCGGCTTCATCGGAGAAGATATAAAAAGGCGAGGCAAATGGATTTTCATTTAACCTGACATAAAATGTCGAATCCTCAGCCAAGGTTGGTAGACTAACGAGAGAAAATAAGCCGATTAACCCTAGTTTTTTAAGAAAATTCTTACATACGTAAATCGAATTAAACATTGAAAACACCCCAAAAAATACCACTTGAATTTTATTCTTATATAGCTTAATTATAGGCTTTTACAAGAAGAAAGCTAATCAGAGCTGAAACCTTTGCCATTACTGAATTCTAAGCATGATTTTAACTCGCGATATATAAAAATATTACAGGCTAATAAAAGCCAATTTCGGCTACCTGAAGGTCAGCTTGATGATCTCTACCAAAGGCCACAACCCCAAGGCTTTTTATACTGGTTGGCTTGACTGCATTGCGTAACCAGCCACTGGAAGGTAAAAAACTATCCATCGGCAATTGAATCGTCTGCCACGACTTATCTGCTACAAAATCACTTGAGTAATAATGCCATGGCATAAGGGTGCCAGAGGTGCGAAGGTGTATATAATATTTTTCGCTATTACCCCGAACATTAAGAAAAACACCCTGCACCTGTTTTTTATCTATATTTTTAACATCCGCTCTAAACTGAATAAACCCGCCATTATTCTCAGTACTGACAGTCCCCGTCATATGAGCAAATATCCGAGAATCTTCTTGTCTAAAACTTAGTGAGCCTTCAGAAACGCCGCCCATTACCTGATCACTAACATATGACCATTGACTTTGGGCATTGGTATTGAAGTCATGGATGATCATAGGCTCTGCTCCTACTGGGAGTGAAATAAAGAGAGTATAAATGGCTAGCTGGATTATTTTTCTCATTTTTTGGCTCACTATAATTTATCGGTTTTTATATTGAGTTGGGCAGTAACCACGAGAAACATCCGGTGATCTTTTAGCAAGGTGCTTAGTGTTTCTACTAGTCACCCTTTCACGCCAAAGTTTAAAGGAGCGAGACTTTACCTCAGAGCGCATAATTTTAATCACAGCAGACTCATTAATGCCAAAATTGTGCTCTATAGCTTCAAAGGGGGTTCTATCCTCCCATGCCATTTCGACAATTCGTGATAATTCATCTACGGTAAATTGTGTTTTTGCGTTGGCCAATGGCTTCTCATATATCAAGTTAATTACTCTGTAATACGAGCAAACTTTCTATATGTATCAAAGCCTATATGTATCAAAGCCTATATGTATCAAAGCAAATATGAGAATTCTGAATGTTGATTGTTTGGAAAACTAATAAGGCAGATCTAGACAGCGACCATAACTGTTTCAAAATCGAAACGAGGAGATACGTTGCGAGCGATTTCAAAATCGTCTGTTGCAATAAACGAGCCTAGTGCAAAGACCAATGCGAGATAGCTGGGGAACATAGTTATTTCTGTATAGATAAAACATTGAGAGTATTATGAGTTTTAATTATACAATCAGACCAAAATTAAACTAATGCAATATATGGATAACTGGAATGACTTCTATTTATATCCATGCTCGTTAAATAAACATATACTTTGGAAATGAAATATAATATTTGAAAATGCCAACAGATAACGGCATGAATAAGAAAAAACTCGACATTTTAGACTGTTGATTAAAGTTAATTCATCTTACTGAATACTCAGAAAACTCTATGCGGAGTCCTGCTAGCTAATGACATACATTATTAATTTATTTCGTAATCTGTTGATTATTGTTAGCTTAACCACGCTGCTTAACAGTAATGTTAATGCCGTTGTTGAAAATTCTAGTCAAGCAAATGAAATAATAATTGGTGACTGGCAAATAGCGCCAAAAGATTACGCTTTTTATGTTGGGCCGACTCAAGGAAGCTCAACCTGGTGGTTCAATGAGCTTTCACATGTCAGTAAAAGATCTTGCTTTTTTGATGACATTTTTAGATTTAATAACGATGGTAGTTTTGAAAATATTATGGATGGCCTTACTTGGCTTGAAGACTGGCAAAATTCCGCTGGCGATAGCTACTGCGGCACACCCCAAATACCGTACAACGGTTCCACTGCAGGGCAATGGTCGATTAATTCTCAGGCAACCTCATTAACCATAGGTGGTATTGGTGCTCATATCGGGTTACCAAAGGTTATAAATGGCAGTGAGATTGATAATCCCAATAATGCCCCCTCTTCTATTACCTATACCATTAGTGAGCTTACTGAGAGTCAAATGACCCTGGATATTAGCGTTGGTTTTGGTTGGTGGGGTTTCGAGTTAATAAAGGTTTCAACAGATAGCGATAATGATGGCTATACCGATGCAGTGGATGCCTTTCCATCTAACCCTAGCTACCATTTAGACTCAGATAATGATGGCATGGCCAATAGTTGGGAACAGCAGTATGGATTAAATTATTTAAATGCTAGCGATGCCACGAGTGATTTAGATAACGATAATATTTTAGCCATTGATGAATTTTTAAATGGGACTGTCCCCAGTGCTAGTTTAGATATTGATGGTAATGGTGAATTTGATGCCCTTACCGATGGACTTTTGATACTAAGATCATTTTTTGGAATAGAGAATGGCTCGCTGACCTCTGGTGCAATTGGCAACAACAGCATCTACAGCAGTGTTACAGAAATTCAGGCACGCATAAGCTCTATTCATTCTAGTCTTGATATTGATAGCAATGGGCAAATTGATGCACTCACTGATGGATTAATCATTCTGCGCTATTTATTTGAGATGCGATCAAACTCACTTATAGATGGCGTTATTAGCCCTACTGGCAACCGCTCTAATCTTGAAGACATTCTGACTTATTTTGATACGTTGATACCCACTGACTCAGACAACGACGGTGTATTGGATGTATTTGATTTGTTTCCCAATGACCCAACCAAGATTGTAGACGAGGATACCTCAACCCCTCCAGAACCTGAGCCTATTACTGTTCCTTACGATACACCAAGTCAGGGATTACTTGATGGTGCGTCAATCTGGCAATTACCTAATTCACCGGATGGCGATCGCCCAGATCAATGCTGG
>JAHEHM010000019.1 GCA_024644585.1 Porticoccaceae bacterium
AAACTAGAAATAGGTACTGAGCCATTGGTGGTGTTAACCCGCAGACTATCAAGGGACTCAAGCTTTCTGTTCGCTTCTGGGAAACGCACCCTAATCTCTACTTCTTGATCTGCATCATCAGGCCTAAATTCACCAATCATCATACCATTGGTCACTAACTGCACCATTTGTCCCACAGAATTTACATCGACCCCTAACATGGCCGCCTGTGATCGATCCACAACCATTTCCCACTGCACCCCTGAAAGAGGCAGACTGTCTTCAATGTCTCGCAGGCCTGCTACATTTTCTTCGATCCATTGACGAATACGCGCAGTCGTCTTGTACATTAACTCCCTTTTACTAGAGGAAATCTGTATCTGCAGATCCTTGCCGACTGGAGGGCCACCCTCAACACTGGCTGCAGTGACATAAACCCCGGGAATATCTTTGGTTAACTCTCTTATTTCAGCAAATATTTCTAAACTACTTCGATCTCTTTTTGCTCGTGGATAAAGCTCGATCAGAAAGCTGCTAATTTGGTCGCGGCTAGCATCTCTTTGCCCCATTAACTGTCCCGCACTGCTCGATGCATAAATCTGCTTAATGCCGGGAATATAGGAAAATCGACTTTCAACCTGAGTTGTCAGCTGTCTCTGCTCTTCAATGGATAAATTTCCCTGAGCGCGCAATGTGGCCATACCAAATCTATTTTCTGTTTCGGTAAAAAACTCAAGACCTGCGCCAAATTTACCGTATCCATAAAAAATACCCACCAGTAGTAGTAAGGAGGCAAGTGCTGTGGCTAGGGGTCTGGCTAAGGCTAGCTTTAACAGCCTGAGATAATTATTAAGCAACGGTGTAAATAATGTAGAGGACGGTTTAGAAAGTGCCTCTTTGGACTGTTTTTTAGCACCTATTTTGGCAAGAGTAACACCTAGCGTGGGTGCAAAAATAAGTGCATAGATTAGGGACCATGCCAATACTGAAAAAACAGTTACTGGCAAATAAACCATAAAGTTGCCTGACACGCCCGGCCAAAACAACATGGGTAAAAATGCAGCCAAGGTAGTACCTGTGGATGCCAGTACGGGCACAGCCATTCGCCGAATAGACTGTAAGTAGGCCGATTTTACCGAGAGGCCTTCAATAATTTTGGTATTGGCAAATTCAACCACCACAATGGAGCCATCAATCAGCATTCCAAGAGATAGCAACAGGCCAAACATCACCATAAAATTAAAACTGTAACCCAGCATATTGACGATAATCATCGAGCCAAGCAAACAGAAGGGAATACCAAAACCCACCAGCATGCCGGATCTAATCCCCAGCGTTGCCACCACTAGCACCAACACTAGAATCATAGCGGTTAAAATATTACCCATTAGCTCACTAACCATTGACTGGGCATATTCTGAACTATCAAACATAAAGTCGATTTGAATATCCTGGGAGAACTCTGACCTATGAGCGTCAATGATTTCGCGAACCGCTGCGATGGTCTCAATTGAGTTGGCCTTGAGTCGCTTACGAACGTCCACCGCAATAGTTGGCTCACCATTAAGCAGACTAAAGCCCGTGGCATCTTTGAACTTACGCTCTACCTTTGCGATATCACCCAAACTGACAACCGCTTGGCTGTCACTTCTTATAGGTATGTTGCGAATATCCTGCTCAGTTTCAAGTAGCGCAGGGACTTTAATACCAAATCGCCCAAAACCCGCATCCATTTCACCGGCAGGTATGAGTAGATTATTTTGGCCTAGGCGCTGGAAGAGCTCCGTGGTATTGATATTGTAGAGATCTAATTTACTAGGGTTTAAAACAACTTCGACAACCTCATCTCGATGCCCAGAAAGGTTGGTTTCCAGTACCTGACTCAGGCCCTCAATCTTTCGCTGAAAAAATTTAGCGGCTTTGAATAGATCTCGTTCATCCACTGTATTGCCTGTAAAAGTAACAACCACATCAGGCTCGGGGCTTGGGCTAATTGCCCTTACAATCGGTTCTTTGGTTTCTTCAGGAAACTTAGCCTTGGCTCGATCCACTGACTCTCTTACATCCGCAATCACAGTATCTATATCTAAATTGATATCAAATCTCACGAAAACGTAAGCAGTACTTTCACGGGCGGTAGCGATCATTTCCTCAAGACCATCCAAGGTCTTTAACTCGGTCTCGATGGGTCGAATTAATAGTCTGGCTCCATCTTCAGGGGAAATTCCCTCATGTCGTACCATGATAATAGCTGCAGGAACGGTGACATTTGGATTGACTTCGACAGGCATGGTGGCGCGCGACATTACCCCTGCCAATAAGAACAACAGCATCAAGGAAAGAGTTGCTCGTGAGCGACTTACAACGGCTTTAAAGAATCCCATACCTTATTTTTTAACCTGTTAAGGGGTATTTTTTGAGAAAAAGGTTTCTACCCTTTCCCCTTGTGTGACGTAATTTTGACCCACTGTGATCAGATCAATCATTGCAGGTAACCCAGTAACCCAAAGGCCATTTTCTGCTTCACCTACAACGATAACCTTATGCTGAGTAACCAGGTTTTGTTGATCAACAGCTCTTACCATTGTGTGCCCATCGGCATCCAAAAGAATCAAGCTCGCTGGAATTAAATGCGCCTTAACCCTGTCCATGTGAAGCTGTAATTGACCAGATACCCCTGACCTGAGCTGCAAATCGGTATTTTTTACCACTGCTTCTACTCGGTATGAGCGTGTGACGGGATTAGCTTGATGGGCAATGTAAGAAATAACCGCACTTTTTGATGCATAATCATCAAATAATGCGCTGGCCTTATCACCTATTTGTAGATTGACCACATCTGACTCTGAGACCTCTGCTACCACTTTGATTGGGCTTAATTCGACCAGTTTGGCACAGGGCTGTCCGGCTGTTAAAAAATCTCCCACTTCAACGGGTCGTTCTTCAACTATGCCAGAAAATGGCGCCCTAATATTTAAGCTATCAACATCATTCTGGCTTAGAGTCTGTTCAAGCTTTGCAACTTCTAGATTAGCTTTTGCCTGCGCAATGGCTAAATCTGATTGGTATCCTGCAGTTTTCAACTGCTGTGCACCTGTATAGGCAATCTGTGCCTGCTCTAGCTTCGCCTTGGCTTGCATCAATCGCTGAGGCCTTTCTTCTGCTTCAATGACACAGATACTTTGATTTTTTTCGACCATTGCACCACGTTGACCGGGAACGGATTCAACAGTACCGGCTATCTGTGCCTTTAAATTGACCATCCTATTAGGCTGAGTGTGACTATTAAATGCAAGCAACGGCACGAAATCTTGCAGGGCAAACTGGCCCACAGAAACCTTGGTATCCGATAAGACGGGTTGATTTAAATTTGACGTATCTTCATTGGCAAATAAGCCACTACCTAACCACACAAGAGTTGCCAGGATAATTACTAGCGCAATTTTTACATTTGTATTCATCATATTCCTTTATGGGAAATTAATTGCCGGACAATATAGTCTGTGTTTAATACGACTAGGTCGTCGCTACAGATCCTGTTATCTCTCGCTTAATCCAATAAATTATAGCCGCCTGATGGGGTTTTATACATAAGTAAAATGATTGACGGAGATTAAACTTTGACTGGTTTTTTACTGAACATTTAAAAACCCTTGATATGGGACTAGTCAAATTGTAGCTGACTGGTATAATCCGCAAACTTTCTGAACGCTATCAATGGATTTTTAACAATGAGCTATAACGACATTCCTGCAGGTAAAGATCTGCCTAACGATATCAATGTGATCATCGAAATTCCCGCAAATCACGATCCAATTAAATATGAAGTCGACAAAGACAGTGATGCTATTTTTGTTGACCGCTTTGTGGCTACGCCGATGTTCTACCCAGCAAACTACGGCTATGTTCCTCAAACATTATCTGAAGATGGTGACCCTTTAGACGTTTTGGTAGTAGCACCTTATCCTGTAATTCCAGGTTCTGTTATTCGCAGTCGTGTAGTGGGCGTACTTAAAATGAGTGATGAATCTGGTATTGATGCCAAGCTACTTGCTGTACCTCATAGCAAATTAACTCGCATCTATGATCATGTTGAAGAGATTGGTGATCTTGATCAGCTATTAATTCAACAAATCGCTCACTACTTCGAAAACTACAAGGCGCTTGAGCCTGGTAAGTGGGTAAAAGTTGATGGTTGGGACAATGCTGAAGCCGCTAAAGCTGAAGTTATGGCATCTCGCGAGCGTTACCTAGCCCTGTAAAAGACTAGGTTTGCCCGACAAAAACCCGACTTCTGTCGGGTTTTTTTGTTTATGGGGTTTGATTAATCAGGGATCTCATTTTGATCAGAAAAAATAATGTCACTTGAGAGACCATTTTTCTTGAGAATATCATTCAATCTTCGTAGAGCATCAATCTGAATTTGTCTTACCCGCTCTCGAGTAAGCCCCACTTCTCGCCCTACTTGATCAAGAGTTTCCTGTGAATGATTTAACAAGCCAAAGCGCCTAATAACTACCTCTCTTTGCTTGTCGGGAAGTTCATCGAGCCAATCATTGAGTTTAGCAATCAAATTTTCATTTCCAGTGACCAGCTCTGGACACAGGGATTTATGATCTGCAATAGTATCGCCAAAGGATTTTTCATTATCGCCCACAGGAATATCCAATGAGCAGACTGAGTCATTTAACTCAAGAATACGATTCACTGTATCCGCAGGTTTGCCGGCTTCTTTGGCAATTTCCTCATAGGTTGGTGTGTGGTCGAGTGATTGAGCCAGTTTGCGAGATACTCTTCGATAGATATTGAGTTCTTTTACCACATGAACTGGCAACCTAATGGTTCGCGTCTGATTCATTAACGCTCTCTCTATGGTTTGCCTTATCCACCAAGTTGCATAGGTTGAAAAACGAAATCCTCTACTGGGATCAAACTTTTCAACCGCTCGCATAAGGCCGAAGTTCCCTTCTTCAATAAGGTCGAGAAAATCTAGCCCTCTATTCAAATAAAAACGTGCAATTTTTACCACTAGGCGTAAATTACTTTCAATCATTCGATGACGAGCAGACTCGTCACCCTCTTGAAATTTAGTAGCATAGTGAACTTCTTCTTTCGCGGACAACAGGGGGGATCGACCAATCTCTTTTAGGTAAAGACTGGTGGCATCTATCGAACATGATTCTGGGGGATGATTAGATTTTTGATCAACTACAGACAGCTTTTCCATAACGCGCAACTCCTTTGCATGTTTATAACTCCATAAGGCAAGTAAGGCTTGCCAGAACGTCCTTATTCTTAACTCATTATTAGGTATTTGAAAAAAAAAGAAACTGCAGTATTTTGGAAACAGCTTAGTTAATGTAAGCCATTGGATTAACCGGTTTACCGTTCTTCCTTATTTCAAAATAGAGCCTTCCAGTGGATCCTAATTTTGAGATAATTTCACTTTCATCGACTACCTGACCTTCGGAAACCAGTAACTTCTGATTATGGCCGTAGGCACTTAATAAGTAATCTGAATGCTTGATGATAACCAGTTTTCCGTAATCACGCAAACCGTCTCCGGCATAAACGACAACCCCACGTGCGGCGGGCACAACCCCCACACCTGGCTTGGCTTTGTACTCGATACCCTTGCGTAAGTCTTTTGGATTATAGGTTTCAGTCACTTTTCCCTTTACCGGATTGCGCCATTTAAGCGCCTGATTATTAAGCGTTGTAAGGGATTTTTTTACTTGTGAATTTTTTTTATTTTCGTCATTTTTGATGATTTTTTTAGCTGTTTTTATGATTTTTGCCGTAGCTGACGACTTTGGCTTTATTTTAGCAACGGCATTTTTATCGATATTTAACAGCTGTCCTCGGCGCAACCGGTAAGAGGTACTTAAGCCATTAATTTTGGCGAGTTGTGTAACATTGAGATCATAACGCCAGGCAATGGAATATAGCGTTTCACCCTGCTCAACGAGGTGGGTCTTTATCGACTGTGTGGGGGGTTGCTCAAGATCAACGATCGGCGCGTTATAGCTGAGGCTAAGCTGACTGGTGAACAGACTCATTAACAGTATTATAAAAATGCAAAATCGCACGTTTAGGCACCCTGCTCTTGATTGAGCCTCGAGCGATAAGCCAGTCTTTCAATTAATAACACCACCAACAGACCCACTACAAATGCCACACTTGATGAAAGCAGGTACGGCTCTTGACCCACAGTGGCTAGATAATTCTTGGGTAATATATTTTGCGCCCCCACAGCCAATTGATTTTCGGAGCTTATAACTGTGGCCGCAATATTTTTCCACGGCCAAATGATCGATAAACTACCCAAAAGGAAACCGCTCATAGTGGCTATAACCGCCGCTTTATAGTGGCTCATTAACCATGAAAGAATGCGACTTAATAGCATAAGACCAACAATGCCACCCATCGCAAACACTATTAAAAAATCCATATGGAAGCTGGCTAGGGCATCGATAAACATCGGATACAACCCCAGCAACACCAAGATAAATGATCCAGAAATACCCGGCAAGATCATCGCACAGAGGGCAATGCTACCAGCGATAAATATGCTCACATAGCCGGTGCCAAGCGCGGCTGAGGGCATTACTGAAAACGCAGAAGCAATCAAAATACCCATGATGAGAAGCCCAATAAGATGGGGCTTTGAGGGTGGGTTTTGTCGCAGTAAATACATCACCGATGAAATTATTAAGCCCATAAAAAAACACCAAAGCTGCAACGGAAATGTCGCTAGCAAAAAGCGCATCAGACCAGCAAAGGTAAATAGGCTAAAAAGAATACCTGACAATAAAATGAACAGAAACTGTCCGTTGATATGTTGCCATGCGGCAACTATTCCATCATTTTTGAGAATTTTTAACGCCGTGAAATTAAAGGATTTGATGGCATTAATTAAATCGCCATAGATACCAGTGACCAACGCAATGGTTCCTGCAGAAACACCGGGCACAAGATCCACTGCGCCCATAGCGACACCGCGCAAAAACAAAAGCAACTGACTGTGAATTGATTTCATGCATCAAATCTCTGTATCTGTTGGCTAAGATGCCTAGTGTATGACACCACTTAATAGGGGTACAAATTTTACTTTTTCAACAATCTCTTCATCGTATTCGTTGGAGGCACCCATTCGTTTAATGACACTCAGGCTTTGCGAGGCACCATTACCTACTGGAATTACTAATGTCCCATTGGGAGCTAATTGCCTCAGTAAATGCTCTGGTATTGACTGAGGCGCCGCTGTTGAAATAATACCGTCATAGGGTGCATTTTGCTGACAGCCAAAAGCGCCATCAGATAATGAAGCATAAACGTTATTTAAACCAAAGGCTTTAAAACGCTGCTGAGCCTTCTTTAGTAGAGGTTCAATGCGCTCAACTGAATAAACATTATCAACGAGTTGGGCCAATATAGTGGTTTGGTAACCAGAACCAGTTCCAATCTCTAGTACGCGACGCATGGGCCCGGCACTAAGCAGTATTTCAGTCATTCTGGCAACAATGTAGGGCTGAGAAAGAGTCTGAGAAAAACCAATAGGCAGTGCAGTGTCTTCGTAGGCGCGATGCGCTAGAGCTTCATCAAGAAAAAGATGTCGAGGGGTTCGTTTTATCACATCCAAAACAGCTTGATTACTAATACCCTGCTCCTCAAGACGCTTAATCAATCGCTCTCTTGTGCGCTGAGAAGTCATGCCAATCCCAGCAAAATCAATCGAATTCACCCAGTGCTCCTAACAAAAATCATGTGCTTTGCAGTTCGCTTTAAATTAACTATTAAATATATCATAGGCTTTTGAATTCGGGGCGAATTAATTGTGCAATTTCTCTTAAAATAGCCGTGGCATATGAACCCGCGGGTAATTCAAAGTTTAGCTCAAATTGACCCTCTTGTACTTGCTGATAAGTTAATGCGGAGGGTTTTAATATAAATGCGCGTCGCTGTTGTTTAAGACCCGCATGCTCCATGGCATGACACCAGTCTGCCCAGGGTTCGAGTACCTGACGCTCTGTCTCCTGAAAACTTTCACCGGTTGCTGACCTGCCTCTACCCCAAAGCGCACCTGTATCCTCAACACTGTTATTGCCAAGTAATAAATACTGATCTAAAAGTAAGTTAAATAACCATGATCTTGCCGCGGATAAGTACATTCCCGTTCCCTGCCGATTACCCTTTAATCTTCCATCGATAATCAGTTGCTGAGCCTTTACTAGGTTATTAGCATCCCAGCCAAATCGTTGCTCTGCGAAATAATTGGGCACGCCCTGTTGTTGAATCCTGTCAAGACGTTGACTGAGCTGTTCGAAATCAATATCAAAATCTCGCAACCGAATCAAAAACCGATTGCCCACATGATCGCCTCTTCTTAACTTTTTATTATGGCGACCACTGGATAAAATTTTAAAATCATCATGTTGCAACTGACTGAGATCAATATCTTTGCCCGGAAGGTGCAAGCTAAACCATTGAGTAGCAATGGCGAAACGGTCTTTAAGCCCACAAAAACCGATATCACGACGATTGATATTGGCTAATTCAGCTAATAGCCCGGCAACCCATTGGGTATTTTGATCTCTTTTATGAATATGGACCAGAAGGTGCTCACCCTCACCTGAGGGCTCAAAATCAACAATTTCATGAACATTGAAATCTTCAGGGCACTGGCGAAAGGTCGCCTTACCCAATGTATTACCATGCATCCTAGCGAGTCGATTAAAGTCAAAACAGTCTGGCTTGTTAATCGCTATGCCTCGACCTTTTGTAATAGGGATATCGCATGACAGGCGATACCTTCACCACGACCGGTAAAACCGAGCTTTTCAGTTGTGGTGGCTTTGATATTTATCTGGTCTAAACAACAGCCTAAATCCTGCGCTAGATTATTGCGCATAGCCTCTAGATGCGATGCCATTTTGGGGGCCTCAGCAACTATAGTGATATCGGTATTGGTTAGCTTGTAGGCTTGGTTAAGAACCAGTGTCGTAACCTCTTTAAGCAGGTCTCTACTTCTGCAACCTTTGTATTTTGGGTCGGTATCAGGAAAATGATGGCCGATATCGCCCAATGCCAAGGCACCTAATAATGAATCGATTAGCGCATGAATTAAAACATCGCCATCCGAATGAGCTATAAGACTGTGCTGATAGGGAATTGTTACCCCGCCCAAAATGATATGATCCCCTTCACCAAAGGCATGAACATCAAATCCGTGACCAATGCGCATATTAAGACTCCTGACTGTTTAAAATGGCCGAAGCGATGGCTAAATCTTCATGACGGGTAATCTTTATATTGTCTTGACGACCCTCAACAGCTAATACCGGTAACCCTGCATACTCTATAGCAAAAGCCTCATCGGTGGGCGTGATACCCGCTTTCAGGCAGCTTTCAATTGCTGCTTTTAACAGCCTAAATTTGAATATTTGAGGAGTCTGCGCCATGCGGTATTGCGCGCGATCAACCGTCGCCTCAACCTGCTGATCTGAGCTCACTTTTTTAAGGGTTTCATTGACGCTAGCGGTTAGAATTCCGCCCGCTGAGTGATGCTCTACCGCATCAATTAGCTTATTAATATCAGCAGGGGTTATACAGGGTCGCGCAATATCATGTACCAGCACCCAATCATTGTCTGAAGCCATGTGATCTAGGCTTAGTAAACCATTAAGTACTGAGTGCGCTCGCTGCTCGCCACCCTTCACCTGTTTTACATTAGATTGCTGAAGGGATGGAACCTGTGACCACAGGGTGCAGTCAATATCGCTGGGGATAATAATCGCTTCAATTTGTGGGATTGCTCTTAGCCGATGCAGGCTATGTTCGGCCACTAGCTGGCCATTGAGCTCAAAAAACTGTTTGGGCTTCTGCGTTGAGAAACGCTTGCCTGCACCCGCAGCAGGAAGGATTGCCCAAATTTTTGGTATGGACTTAGTCATAGCAACTTATGGCTCTTTTTTATCGGCTGTAGACTGCTTTTTCTTATCCGTTACCAGATAAAAAACCTCGCCTTCTTTAATCATCCCGAGGTCTTTTCTGGCTTTTTCTTCTAGGGAATCGAGGTTAGTTTTTAAACTCTCAACTTCCTGTGCAATTAACCTATTTCTTAACATGAGGCTTTCGTTGATTTCGCTCTGCTGATGCCACTGCTTATCGAGAGCAATTTTATTGGAGATACTACCCTCTCCAAACCACAGACGAATCTGTAGCAACACAAGCAAAGCAACCAATACAACTACTAACCATCGCATCATGCTAATTTTAACCATCTATACAAGATTATTACCCGCCAAACTCGGGACGATTACTTAAATTCAGCAATCCCTTTGTAAGGCGCAACCTTATTTCCTAATTCTGCTTCAATTCTGAGCAAGCGATTATATTTTGCAACCCGATCAGAGCGACACAATGAGCCAGTCTTAATTTGACCAGCTGCTGTAGCCACTGCCAAATCAGCAATTGTAGTATCTTCTGTTTCACCTGAGCGGTGAGAAATAACCACGCTATAACCGGCTTCTTTGGCCATATTAATAGCCGCCAAAGTCTCAGTTAAAGTACCAATTTGATTAAATTTGATAAGGATTGAGTTGCCCACACCCATTTCAATGCCGCGGCTTAAAATACTGGTGTTGGTAACAAACAAATCATCGCCCACAAGCTGGATTTTATCACCCAAGATTTCTGTTTGATATTTCCATCCGTCCCAATCAGATTCGTCTAGGCCATCTTCAATAGAGATAATGGGATACTGCTCGCTAAGCTCAGCAAGAAAATCACTGAAGCCCTCTGAGCTGTATACCTTGCCTTCACCGGATAGGTCGTACTGGCCATCTTTGTAGAATTCAGAGGCGGCACAATCAAGGGCAAGAGTGACGTCTTCACCTAGCTTATAACCGGCTGCTTCTGTAGCTTCTTTAATCACTGCCAGTGCTTCCGCATTAGAAGATAAATTAGGTGCAAAACCACCCTCATCACCTACAGCAGTATTAAGACCCTTAGCACCCAGTACTTTTTTCAATGCATGGAATATTTCAGCACCCACTTGAAGCGCCTCAGAAAAGCTTTTAGCCGATACTGGCTGAACCATAAATTCTTGGATATCAACGTTATTATCTGCATGTTCGCCACCATTGATAATATTCATCATAGGCACAGGCATGCTGTATTCTTTGGTGCCATTGATATCGCCAATATGCGCATAGAGTGGCACCTGTTTTAGCTGAGCCGCGGCCTTGGCTGCTGCCAGAGAAACTGCAAGCGTAGCATTAGCACCTAGAACAGATTTATTTTCAGTGCCATCAGCATCAATCATTTTTTGATCCAAAGATTTCTGATCAGTCACATCATCGCCAACCAATAGATCTTTAATGGTGGTGTTAATATTATTAACGGCCTTTAAAACACCTTTACCTAGGTAGCGACTTTTATCGCCATCACGCAGTTCAAGAGCTTCTCTTGACCCGGTTGATGCACCTGAGGGTGCGCAGGCAGAACCCACAATACCATTTTCTAAAATCACATCTGCTTCTACAGTTGGGTTGCCACGCGAGTCTAAAATCTCATAGGCGCGAATATCAGCGATATTACTCATCAAAAAATTACTCCATACGTTGGGGTTGTTCGTTTATAAAACCAGAGGTTTCGTTAGTTACATCCAGTTTGTTTATTACAAAATCTGTAAATCGGGTTGCTGCTTACTTAGCTCATCGAAGGCTTTCATCTGCTTAAGAAACGGCTCTAACTTGTCTAGTGGCAATGCACTAGGCCCATCACACTTTGCACTATCTGGGTTTGGATGCGCTTCTAAAAATAGCCCCGCAATCCCGAGTGCTATTGCAGCTCTGCCTAATTCAGCGACCTGCTGGCGACGTCCGCCTGAAGCTGCACCCTGTGCCTCTCGACATTGAAGTGCATGGGTGACATCAAAGATAAGTGGAAGACCACCACTAACATCCTTCATTGTTCTAAAGCCTAGCATATCAACCACAAGGTTATCGTAGCCATAACAGGCACCGCGCTCACAGAGCATGATTTTTTCATTGCCGCACTCACGAAACTTATCGACGATATTACCCATCTGGCTAGGGCTTAAGAATTGCGGTTTTTTGATATTAATGACGGCATTAGTTTTGGCCATGGCCGCAACTAAGTCAGTTTGTCTGGCCAAAAAAGCGGGCAGCTGAATAACATCACACACCTCTGCTGTGGGCGCAGCCTGATCAGCTTCATGCACATCAGTAATTACAGGCACATTAAATGTTTGTTTAATTTCTTGAAGGATTTTTAACCCCTCATCTAAACCTGGACCGCGAAATGAGTGAATAGACGAGCGATTTGCCTTATCAAATGAAGCCTTGAACACATAAGGGATACCCAGCTTTTCGGTAACCCCAACATAGGCCTCAGCGACCTGCATAGCCATATCGCGTGACTCAAGTACATTCATGCCACCAAAAAGCACCATCGGCTTTTCATTGCTGACATCTAGTGAAGCAACTTGGATTGTCTTAGCACTCATAATTAACCTTTATTTGCCTTGTTAAATGCGGTTGCTGCTGCCACAAACCCTTGGAATAAGGGGTGGCCATCTCTTGGCGTTGAGGTAAATTCTGGGTGGAACTGACTGGCGAAGAACCAGGGATGATCTGGTAACTCAACCGTTTCAACCAATGTTTTGTCTGCCGATAAACCACCAATAACAAGACCGGCTTCTTTTAGTTTAGGCAAGAAATTATTATTGACCTCAAAGCGATGACGATGACGTTCTTCGATTTGCTCTGCGCCATAAATTTGGCTAGCTTTAGAACCTGGTATTAAATGACAGACCTGAGAACCAAGACGCATTGTGCCGCCTAGATCAGATTCTTCGGTACGCTGTTCTTTGTTACCCTGCTCATCAATCCATTCGGTAATGAGCCCAACCACGGGGTAATCAGTCGCAGTATCAAATTCGGTACTATTCGCACCAGACATGCCGCATACATTGCGCGCGTATTCGATTACTGCAATTTGCATACCCAGACAGATGCCCAAATAAGGGATGTTATTTTCACGAGCAGTTTTTACTGCATGAATTTTACCCTCAGTGCCACGAGTACCAAAACCACCCGGCACTAAAATTGCGTCCGCGTCGGCAATTAAACTTGGATCTACTTCGAGTTTTTCAGAGTCAATATATTGGATTTTTACACGGGTTTTATTATGAATTCCCGCGTGAATCAATGCCTCAGTAAGCGATTTATAGGCATCCAGCAATTCCATGTATTTACCCACCATAGCGATGGTCACTTCACCCTCGGAATTAAGCTGGTTATCGACTACTGCGTCCCACTCATCCAAATTAGCAGCTGGATTATTGAGGTTAAAACGATCTAAAACATACTGATCTAAGCCCCACTCATGGAGCATGCGCGGCACTTTGTAGATAGTTGAAGCATCCATTAAAGGGATAACTGCTTTTTCTTCAACACTAGTAAATAGTGCAATCTTTTTACGCTGACCTTCTTCAAGCTCAACTTCAGAGCGGCAAAGAAGCACATCTGGCTGTAACCCAATAGAACGCATTTCTTTAACAGAATGCTGCGTAGGCTTGGTTTTGGTTTCACCGGCTGATGCAATGTAAGGCACAAGCGTTAGATGAAGCAACAGTGCGCGCTGATGACCTAATTCTAATTTCAGCTGTCTAACAGCTTCCAAGAAAGGTTGGGATTCAATATCACCCACCGTTCCGCCAATTTCCACAACCGCTATATCATGATCACCGGCACCGGCATAAACACGACGCTTAATTTCGTCGGTTACATGGGGAATCACCTGGACTGTTCCACCCAGATAATCACCGCGTCGTTCACGCCTTAAAATCGTTTCGTATACCTGACCGCTGGTAAAGTTATTATTTTGCGTCATTTTGGAACGCAAAAACCGCTCATAGTGGCCTAGATCAAGATCGGTTTCTGCGCCGTCTTGAGTTACATACACCTCACCATGCTGATAGGGACTCATGGTACCTGGATCAACATTGAGGTAGGGGTCAAGTTTAAGGATAGTGACACTCAACCCACGAGCTTCTAAAACAGCACCCAAGGAAGCGGCAGCAATGCCTTTCCCCAAAGATGAAACCACACCACCAGTTACAAAAATAAAACGCGTCATAGCGACCCTGTACAGATCAGAATTGTTTAAAAAAAAAGTCTCTTTGGAAGGTAAATTGGCTTTGAAAACTTATGATAATAGCCGTGGACCCATCCGCCTTAAGATGGGAGGCTATTTTGCCACAAACACCGATAGCAATCCACTGTCTTCTACACAGAATCAACTTGCCAATGAATCATTTGACCGATTTCATCAGAACTAGCAAGCCAATCCTCACAAACCCACAAGTCTCCCACCGCAATCAACTGCTCGTCTACATAAAAGAGTGGCACTCTAGGGCGCAACCAAGGAGCCAATTCATATTCCAATAAAAGCTTTTTCAAACTATTTGAATGACCCCGTCCCGCCGGCTTGCAGCGCTCACCCCCCTGACGAAATCGAATATCCACCTGCTTCACTGTGGACTTAATACCTTGACCCATCTGCTTGTCTACTCGCAGATGATTATCATTACCTAAGTCTAGTTGTTTTTGCATATCCCAACTGAAAATTTGTTCGGCCTTAAATTTTTGTTCAGTGCACTGAAGTAAATAAAGACGATCTTTAAATCGCGACCAACGCTGTGATTGCCAATTAACCTCTGGAGAGGCATCTTGGCGCGCATTGAGCACTGAGGTTAGAACCTCATCAATAATTGTTATACCTGGGGGCATTAGCCCCTGTAATTCCGACCAATAGCGCAGAATATTTTTCTGCCTAAGAGACGAAAGCATTGATAGGGCGTCAATTGAGATTGACCAACCGGCGCGCTCTGCTTTTAAGTCCACCGCATCTAAATCAATAAGCGCCAGCTCTTTAGCGATTTGATCTGATTCTAAACTAAAGTCGGCGGTTCGCTTTAGACTTTGAGTATAGTCAGGCCAACGTTGAGCAATCTGTGGAATAACCGCATTTCGCAAATAATTACGATCAAATCGGTTATCTAAATTACTTTCGTCTTCAATCCATGCAAGATTTCGACGCTGCGCTTCATTTTCTAGCACCGATTTAGCACATTCTAAAAAGGGTCTTACCAAATACCCCTTACCTAGGGCTCTTTTATTCGGCATGCCCGATAGCCCCTTAGCACCAGCACCTCGCATTAGCCTGTAGAATACTGTTTCTACCTGATCATCGGCATGATGCCCGAGAAATAACAGCCCATTGAGTACCAAAAGTCTTTCAAATACTGAATATCTAGCGTTGCGAGCCTCTGCCTCTAGACCCTCACCGGAATTCACTAAAGCCACTTTTTCAGCCACCAGAGCAACACCTAACTGCTGACAATACTGGGCAACCTGCGCCTGCCAATTATCCGCATTATCAGATATGCCATGATTAATATGGACCGCAGTGATTAGCTCAGGATTCACCCTTTCGGCCAGCAGGGTGAGAAGCAGCATAGAGTCCAACCCACCACTAACAGCCACCAATAATTGGGGTGCACTTTCAATAGACTGATGCCAAGTATCCAGCGCAGAATTGAGTACATTCTTTTTCAACATGCTATTCAACTCCTCCTTGGTCTTGGCAATAGTCCTCATAAATACTGGTATCATCGTCAGCTTTGGACTCAGCCTCTGTTGCGGCTTCAACCTCGCGACGAAACTGCTGTCGAGTTAATAGGGTACAGTTTTCGGTTTTTGGATCAAAGGTAATTGTCACCTCGCCAGCCTTAAGTAGCGCCCTTACCTGCGCCACCTTGCTTGAAAAATCTACTTCCTGAGCGCCATAGTCAGTCCCCTCTCGAAGAATAAATTCTTCGATAATAGCCGTCATAATTTCAGCATTTAGACGCTCAGCTGGTATTTCAATCACTGTAAATTCCTTACTTCATTGATCCTAAAATCACGATGCGCTGTAATCCCATCATGATTTAATGCAATAATACTATTGTCCCATAAAACATCACTGTGCGAATAACTATTAATTATGCTCGATATCGTTCTATATGAACCCGAAATCCCACCCAATACGGGTAATATTATTCGCCTCTGTGCGAATACTGGCTTTAACTTGCATTTGATTGAGCCTATTGGGTTTGATCTGGACGATAAAAAGCTGCGCCGTGCCGGATTGGATTATTTGGAATTTCAATCGCTTCAGGTGCATGCAAACTGGAATGCTTATCTTGAAAAGGTGCAACCCAAGACTGTTTATGGTCTCAGCACCAAGGGTAAAAAATGCTTTTCAAAGGTACGCTATGAAGCGGGCGACTGCCTGTTATTTGGCCCTGAAACTCGCGGCTTACCCGAGGAAGTTCGCGCCAGTATTGGTGAAGGCGTGATTCGCCTACCTATGCAACCGGATAGCCGCAGTCTCAACCTCTCCAATGCGGTTTCTATTGTTACCTATGAAGCATGGCGTCAATTAGGTTTTAGTGGCAGCCAGAGCATCGACGAGGACATTAGCTAATGTCAGAGTCAATTGGTCTTTTTTACGGTAGCTCTACCTGTTATACCGAGATGGCGGCGGAAAAAATTCGCGATGCTATTCAGCAAAAACTCCCTTCTGTCAGTATCAATGTGCATAATATTGCCGATGACTGCATCTCATCGCTTAAGGACTATGAGTACCTTATTTTGGGTATTCCTACTTGGGACTATGGTGAGCTTCAGGAAGACTGGGAAAATCACTGGCAGGCACTGGATAATATTGATTTGTCCGATAAACAGGTTGCATTGTTTGGTCTCGGCGATCAAATTGGTTACCCTCAATGGTTCCAAGATGCTCTAGGCTATCTATGGGCTAAGGTAGTTAATCAGGGTGCTTCTACGGTAGGGCTGTGGCCTAATCAAGGCTATGAATTCGATGAGTCAAAAGCACTGACTGATGACAAACAATTCTTTTTAGGTCTGGCCCTTGATGATGAAAATCAATTTGAAAAAACCGATGACTATGTAGACCAATGGTGCCAGCAGATACTGCATGAGTTCGATCTCATTACCCATGGCTAATTCAGATTTATCCTGCGTCAAAACAGCGACCATTGAATGGCGTGACAATGCGCCTTTTTGCACTGAGTTTGATGACGTTTACTATCGCAGTAAACAGCCTTTTTCAGAACATGGCTTAAAAGAAACTGACTACCTTTTTATACAGCAAAATAATTTGCCCTCAAGGTGGCAGAACTTAGACCGCCTGTCATCAAAAAATAAAACGTTCTCTATTGGTGAAACGGGCTTTGGTACTGGGCTTAATTTTTTAACTGCATGTGATCTCTGGTTAAAAACAGCACCTAGCGATTGGCGACTAAAATTTATATCCACTGAAATTAGACCTATTTCAGTGGATGACTTACAGGCTATTCACGCCAGCTGGTGGGTATTTTCAGAATTATCCAAAGAATTTCTCGAAAAATATCCAATTTTAACGCCCGGAGTACATCTTATTGAATTAGCTCAGGGGCGTATTCAACTAATATTGATGCTGGGTGAAGCCAATCAGATGCTTTCAAGCATTACTGAGAGCCCAGACAGTGCATTAGCCCTGTATCAAAAAAAGGCCATTGATGCCTGGTTCCTCGATGGCTTTACCCCAGCTAAAAACCCAGAACTTTGGTCTGATGAGATATTTAACAGCATTGCATCACTGTCGGCAGAAAATACCACATTTGCCACCTTTACCTGTGCATCAGCCGTCAGAAAAGGCCTAAATAACACTGGATTTAATACGCAAAAAGTCAGCGGATTTGGCGACAAAAGAGAATCCCTTAAAGGACAGTTTGAAAGTCAGCCATTAAATACTCCTCCCTCAGTTACTCATTGGTTCCTCGATCAACAACCCAAACAGTCAGAGCGTAAAACTGCGATTGTTTTAGGTGCGGGTATTGCTGGCTGTACCGCCGCAAGCGCACTAGCAAAAAGGGGCTATAAGGTGACTGTTATTGATCGTCATCAAAACGTTGCCAATGAGGGCTCTGGAAATTTACAGGCGGTGGTGTATCCCAAGCTCTCCAAACAAAATGATGCATTGCCACGAATTAATTTAACCGCTATGACAATGGCTAGCCGATTCTACAAGCCATACTGGGATCAGGGTTTAGGCTCACAATGCGGGGTACTTTTATTACCATATAGCGAAAAATCTCGCATCAACCTTGAGCAAATCGCTGAACGTTATGCGCAACATAAAAGGCTTGTTACCGCTGTAGATAACTCACAAATATGTGATTTAAGCGGACTTTCATTACAGGCACAGCAGGGTCTATTTTTCCCTCAGCTAGGCTGGCTTCCTCCGCAGGCACTCTGCCAACAACTATTAAAAGAGCAATGCATACCTCTCGCGAGTGCAGATATTAAAAAGATTCATCGATGCACTAATAGCCAACAGTGGCGACTGATTGATGAGTCGGACAATGCCCTTGCTAGCGCAGATATTTTGGTGCTGGCAACCGCCTATGAATGTCAGCAATTTCCACAAACTGAGTTTTTATCAGTGAATCAGTTGCGTGGGCAGGTAACTCATTTAACTCAGCAGCAAGCGGCTAGTAATTTGAAAACGGTTATTTGCGGCAAAGGCTATATTGCACCGCTTACCAAAGGCGTACAAAGCTGTGGGGCTTCCTATAATAAAGGGGTTATTTCCAAGCAAACTCGTGCCGAGGATCACAGCGCTAACTTACACATGATGCAAAATACCGACCCTGGGTTAGCTGAGGCCATTCAATCCTCAGAAAAAGACAGTCTTGACGGCAGGGCAAACTATAGAGGTACCACCAATGACTACCTGCCTATTGTAGGGCCAGTTCCCAATGCAGAATTATTTAAGCAACAGTATGACGCGCTGCGACGCGATGCTACCACCACAGTGGATAGCCTTGGAAGCTACTTCCCAAATCTCTATATTCATTGTGGTCTTGGCTCGAGAGGGCTCAGTTATGCTCCGCTAACAGCAGAAATACTTGCCGCAGAAATCAATAGTGAAATATCACCCCTAGAAAGAGAACTTCGCCTGGCAATGCATCCAGCTAGATTCTTAATTAGAGATTTAAAAAGGCGTAAAATTTAAGCTGATTTTTACTTGTTCAGGACTGAAGCAAGCAGACCCTGACGATAGATTTCCGAACTACTCGCACTATCACCCAAAAGCGCAAGCACCTCAGCTAATTCCGCATAAGCGGTAGCCGATGGGCTAATGGCTATGGTTGATTTTAAATAGTCTTTTGCCTTGCCCAGAAAACCCATATGCCGGCAGATACGCCCTAAGGCCAGTAAAAGGTCAGCGTCCTTAGGATGCATAGCTAACCAATTTTCACCCTGAGCTAACTGCTTAGTTGCATCCTTTAGCTTAAGCCCTCCAAAGGCCTCTACTAGCCCCTGTTGCCATTGATTTTTTAATGCTTTAGACAGAATCGATAACGCCTTTTCCCCCTCATCCGCTGCGCTCAGCGCCCTGACATAAACGCTAATCAATGCCGAATCTTGACGGAGATTTCGCGGTATCTCAGACCAAACCGCCTGAACTTTGTTTGCTCGCGCACTGGCTGGTAAGTCTTTTTCAGGCATGGATAACAGACCGCAGTAGCAGTCTATCTGAAGCGTTGCTAGCCTGTCTTTATCCATCCCAGACTGACGTTTTATCTGCGGCAACAAAGCATACAGCGCAGACCAATCTGACTGATAACTATAGACTTTGGACAATAGCTGCAAGGAGCGACCAGATTGATTATTAAGCGCCAAAAGCGTGCTCTTGGCTTGGTCAATTTCAGCCGATGTGATCAACCATTCAGCCAGTAAAGTATTCGCATAATCTGCTTGATCTGGATACTGATCACGAAATTGGGTCAGTGTTAAACGCGCCTCATCCAGCTGCCCATGGTTTGCTGCAGCCTTAGCGGAAAATAATAAACTTACCCCTGAAAGCGGCTGATTTAATGATGGCTTATGCAATACCTTATGAGCCATCTGCCAATCATTGAACAAAAAGGCCTGTAAGCCTTTAGCAATTTTATTGGATTGTTTGGTGGCTCGCCTTGAATGCCACCACTGCTTAACACCCCCAGCGCCCAACACCCATCTTAATAAAAGAAGCACCCAAATGAAGAGTAAACTGCTGATTACAAAAATAATAGCCGCCAACCAAAAACTCATTTCGACTGAAGTATGACCCAGACTCAGCAAAACATAGCCCTGATCCTGTTCAACCAACCAGATGCCAGCAGCACCTAATAATAGTGCGCCCAAAATGATCAGCAGCATTTTCCTCATCGCTGAGGCTCCGCTTGCTCAGACCGCTTACTGTCTAATAGTCGTTGCTGACGCACCACCAATAAATTTTGCACTGCTTCCAGTGAGCTGTGAATACTGGGCAATTGCTGGACAATATTAGTGTCTGCTAACCGCTGAAGTCGCTGACCAATTCCCTCAGCTGATGCGGTAACTTTAAAAAATCGTTGAAGATATTCCTGCGCCTTCAATAAGGATTGCTGATAAATAACCTGCTCTTCGCGCAACAAAGCAAGCTGAGCCTGCTCAAGCATCATCTGCAAATTTTGTCGAACAGTCTGCTCTTCTGCTCTTTCTAAAATAGGCTCGATGGGGCTCTGTCGTTGACGAACTCTTATCAACCCCGAAAAATCTGCTAAAAACTTATCCAAAACCCCAACATCCTGCGGAGTATTCTGCTGTTTGGTTTCTGTTGCCAGCTCTAGAGGTTTGTCGACTTCCATTACCCGCAATTTTTTAATACTGGCCGCCAGTGCATTTAACTCAACGTAAACACCCTGCTTATCAATGTCATTGACTAATCTAAGGGCGGTTATATCCGCAGCAACCGCACCGCGCACTTCGATAAGATTAGGTTCATCTATCTGCTGAAGAATGGCATCAACTGATTCAAGTAACGCTAAGGGACTTTTTGTATTGCGTTCAGTTTGCAATCGTTGCTTGGCTAAGCGCGCCAAATACTCTGCCTCAGCCAATAACCAATCACTGCGAGTTGTTGATCCCAACTCAACCAACCGCGCACCCTGAGCATTGATTCTTAATTGTAAATTCTGAATCTGACTTTCAAGATTGAAGATATTTTGCTGTTGCTCGAGGCTTTGTTTAACTGAAATCTGAGACTGCTGTTGATTGGCCATTACCACGGGACTGATAGAACCAATAGTTAAGCTATTGGCAGTGATATTCTGAGTTTTTTGCTGCCAATCTTGCCAAAAGATCCAACCGGCCACTGAAATACCCACCACAAACAATAGAAAGACCAAGCGACCCAAAACCTTAAAAAAGCCCACGCCAGATTTAGGCTTGGTTTTTGGCTTTTCCTTTTTGACAACTTTGTTTTTTTCAACCTTAGCTGTTTTTGGTTTCGCCTCAGGCTTAGTTTTTTCAGTCACTGTCCATCCCCAGATTATTTTACCCCTATTAAAGGGGGGTAGATATTTGCGGTCAAGAATAATTTATTATCTAGACTATTTATCCGAACGTTTATTTTTTATCCAATCCAAACAGTGCCTGTGTCACATTAATAGTATCTTCGCAGCCCTCTTCACCCGCCTGTTTTAACTTGGTGGTAGGTTTGTGCAAGAGTTTATTAGTGAGATTGCGCGCCAATGTATTTATAACCTCGGCTGAGTCCTGTCCGCGCTCTAGGGCTACCAATGCTTTTTCGACCTCCGCATCGCGAATCGTTTCAACACTATCTCTAAAGGCCTTAATAGTATCGACCGCCGTTAGCTCACGTTGTTTAGAAGACCAGTTATCGACTTCTTCATCCACAATCTGCGCAGCAAGATCAGCTGCACTCTGCCGCGCCTTAAGATTATCCTGAATAACCTCTTCTAAATCATCAACCGTGTAAAGATAGACGTCATCCAAAGCCTCGACCTGCGGCTCAATGTCACGAGGCACGGCAATATCGACCATAAACATCGGCTTATGAAGACGTTTTTGCAGGGCAGCTTCAACCGCACCCTTACCCAGAACCGGCAACTGACTGGCTGTAGAAGTAATTACAATATCGGCTTTATGCAGATGCTCTGGCACATCTGCCAACAAAATCGCTTCCGCTGAAAAGTCCTCAGCTAGTTCTTTTGCCCGCTCCAGCGTCCGATTAGCCACAGTAATCTGACCGATTTTTTTATCACGCAAATAACGCGCAACCAACTCAATGGTTTCACCGGCACCAATTAGCAAAACATGCGCTGTTTTTAAATCAGAAAAAATTTGCTCCGCCAGACTCACCGACGCATAGGCCACCGACACCGGGTTTTTACCAATTGCGGTTTCCGATCTCACGCGTTTCGCTACCGCAAAGGCCCACTGAAACGCCGCATTTAGATGTACAGATACTGTTTCAGCTTTCTGGGCTACCGAGTAAGCAGACTTTATTTGCCCAAAAATTTGTGGCTCGCCCATAACCAATGAATCTAAGCCGCTGGCCACTCGAATCATATGACGAATTGCTTCATCGCCGCGCAAGCAGTAATAACAGCTTTCAATATCACTAACTTCAAGCCCTCTAGTTTCGGCTAACCAGGCTAATAGTTGCTTATCCGAAAGCTCACCAGCGGCATAAATTTCTGTTCGATTACAGGTAGAAAGTAGAGCAATTTCACTAGAATCAAGGCTGGCTTGAGCTGAACGCAGTGTTTCAACAACTGTCTCCGGGGCAAAAGCAACACGACCACGCAAATCTACCGAAGCCGATTTGTGATTAATGCCAAATACTATGATGTCAAAGGCCATCAAACTATATCCATACCCAACAGAAGGTTAAAACACTATCTTAAGACTCTGATATACGGCAAAAGTTATCCATAAGCCGAGAACAATCAGAGTGACAGAGCGCAATTTTACACTAGAGTGAGCGGTAATAGGAAAATTGCTGAAGAATAAATAAAAACTCTTAGCTCTCAGGGGACAGTTCTAGTCATAGCTGTTAACATCAAGCCCAACTAATAGATTCAAAATTAATTTTAAGCATCAGCAGGCAGGAATAATGAAAAACCATCTTCTGTTATGGGTAGGCGCATTACTTATAACGCTTCTATCTGGCTGTGCAACCACCAGTTATCAGGCTATTAATGTCGATGAATTTGAACCCGCTAAACCCTCATTATCTGAACTCGATAACTGGCAAATCAACGCAAAACTAGGCATTCGAACAGCCACAGATGCTCAATCAATACGAATGCTTTGGCAGCAGCAAGGTGAAGAATACCAACTGAGACTTAATGGACCATTGGGATTTGGTACCGCTTATATAGTAGGTAATAGCGATCAGGCTGAAATCCAAAAAGGTGAGCAATTAATTATCACTAGCCCACAACAGCTGGCCATGCAGCTCACAGGAATCCCCTTACCTATCACCGCACTAAGCTGGTGGGTCAAAGGGCTTGTATCTCCCAATCATACTACCGCCACCTCGATTCAGCGCACCCAAACAGGTCAGCTTGAAAGCTTTCAACAAGCTGGATGGCAGATTAGCATTTTAAGTTACTCTCAGACGGGAGCCTATTGGACCCCGAAAAAAATAGCTGGTCGACAGGGCGAGCTTTCCTTTAAGCTTATTATCTCTGACTGGCAATTTTCTAATAATAAGGCTGCCGAGTAATATGATCTCAATTACCCTGCCCTCGCCCGCAAAAATTAATCTGTTCCTGTATATCCTTAATCGCAGAGAGGACGGCTACCATAATTTACAAACCTTATTTCAGCTTCTCGACTACGGCGATCAACTCAGCTTTACCGCCAACAAAGAACCCGAAATTAATATCATCAGTCATCTCGATGAGGTAAAACCTGAGGATAACTTAGTCTACAAAGCTGCCAAAGCCCTGCAACAAGCCACAGACTGCCAATGGGGCTGTGATATCGATTTAGATAAGAAATTACCCATGGGTGCAGGATTAGGGGGTGGAAGTAGTAATGCAGCCACCACCCTAGTAGGGCTTAATTATCTATGGCAATGCGGATTAACCGAAAATGAGCTTGCTAATATTGGCTGTAAACTAGGTGCAGACGTACCGGTTTTCATTCACGGAATGACCGCATTTGCTGAGGGTATTGGCGAGCATTTAACCCCCGTTGAACGCCAACAAAATTGGTATCTGATTATCACGCCGAAAATAAAGATCTCCACAAAGGAAATTTTTTCAAATAGTGAATTGACAAGGAACGCTCAAGCCATCAAAATACGCGCCCTTTCCGAGGTACAGTACAGAAATGACTGTCAATCTGTGGTTGAAACACTCTATCCACAGGTAAAACAGGCATTAGATTGGCTGAAACCCTTTGGAAGGCCGCTAATGACAGGGACTGGAGCCAGCGTGTTCTGCCCTTTCGGTAGTGAAGAGGAAGCAAAACAGGTACTTAAACAGGTACCAAGTAGTTGGAATTCATTTGTAGCACAGGGAATCAATCAATCCCCTCTGCATAAACAATTGAAAAATTTATAACTGGGGCGTGGCCAAGTGGTTAAGGCATCGGGTTTTGATCCCGACA
>JAHEHM010000060.1 GCA_024644585.1 Porticoccaceae bacterium
TTTTGGCAGAGACTCAAGAACAGGCCTAACTCACCAGAATAACCACTGGGACGCATCGCCTTTAAATCAGCTAGATTTTGCTTATCCATAGCAAAGATATAATCAAATTGATTAAAATCATCCTCCTCGACAAGCCGCGCACGAAGATCCCCCATATCGTAACCACGATCCAGTGCATAATGCTGAGATCTTGGGTCTGGCGCACGGCCAATATGCCAGTCCCCGGTACCACTGGAATCAACATACACTTTGTCACGTAAGCCCTCTTCATCGATCAATGATTGAAAAACCGCATGGGCTGTAGGCGAGCGACAGATATTCCCTAAGCAAACAAATAAAACTGAAATTTTTGACATATTTAAATCTAATAAAGTAAATTAAAATAGATATATAAATTATTGTTTATAATGCATTAATTACATTATTTAAATCGTCCTCAGTATCCACTCCACCCGGTACTGGCGCACAGGCATCTGCCACATGAATAGCAATGCCATTCGCCAAAAATCGCAATTGTTCCAGCGACTCAAGGCGCTCTAGAGGTGCAATATCCCAGTCGACGAATTGGTTAATAGAGGCCACTTTATAAGCATATATGCCGATATGTCTGCGGGCATCCTCAGGCAGTGAATTATCAGAACCCAATGACTTATCTCGGGGGAATGGAATCGGCGCCCGACTAAAATAAAGCGCATTACCCATTGCATCAGCGACCAGTTTCACAGTGTTCGGGTTAACAAAGTCGACCACCGAGCCCAATGGCTCACAGAGGGTAGCCACACCGGCAGTTGATGAATTTGCAAGATTAGTAGCCACCTGATCAATGACCTCAGGCGGGATCAACGGCTCATCACCCTGCACATTGACCACAATTTGATCATTAGACAAGCCAAGGGTTTGAGCTACTTCCTGCAATCGGTCAGTACCTGAGATATGGTCATCTCGCGTCATACAGACCTCAGCACCAAATGCTGTAGCGGCCTCCTTAATACGCTTATCATCAGTGGCAATAACTACACGAGCAGCGCTACTTTTACAGGCCTGCTGCCATACATGCTGAACCATGGGGATACCCTTGATATCGCGCAACGGCTTGCCAGGAAGTCGCGTGGAAGCGTAGCGTGCGGGGATTACAACAATAAACTGCATAGTGATTCCTGTTAATGATTAACCTAGATTGACAGCATCTAATATATTATCAACTAAACCTGTTGATAGCTCAGCTTCAACCTCAAGCACCCAGACATTATCGAAATTTACAGTATCAAATTTCACGGCATCTTTGGCCGTAATAATAACCTGTAAATCATCATCAAAGTTTAAATCTGACGTGGTCATCGTACTATGATCATCAAAACCCAACAAAATAGGACTCATACCCAGAGAAACAAGAGTATCAGCGAACCGTTGCGGATTCCCAATTGCGGCAAGTGCATGCACTGATTTTGAAAACGGCCATGCATCTACCGCCAAAACCTTACCCGTGGATAATTGCCGAAAACGCGCTGGCTTAAGGCTATAATTGGCATCTGACGCAATTCCTTTGAGACCTGCTTGACCATTGATAACCACCAGATCCACTGATTTAAGCCGAGAAGCAGGCTCTCTTAAGGGGCCAGCCGGCAAACAAAGCTCATTTCCCAGACCTCGAGATCCATCCACAACCGCTATTTCTAGATCACGATGCAAATGGTAATGCTGAAGTCCGTCATCACAGAGAACAATATCACAGGCAGATTGTCGTAACGCGAACGCAACCCCCCGGTTGCGCTGTGGATCAACCACCACAGTAGCATCGGATAAGGGAAGACTCTGTCGAATCAGTAAGGGCTCATCACCGCAAATAGCAGCGGCTGTATCACCCGCAACTTGAAGAGGATAAGCTGAAGCATGCCCACCATAGCCACGACTAACCACCGCGACTTTAAGACCACGACTAATTAACTCAAGACATAGCTTAATCAATAAGGGAGTTTTTCCACTGCCGCCAACGGCAATATTGCCTATAACCACTACGGGAGCTGAAAAAGGCTTCCCCTGATGAAAACGACACAGAAAAAAGCGGCGAATAACCGCCAGTAATTGAAATATTAAAGCCAGAGGATAAAGCAGCAACACCCAAGAAAACTTGGAATACCAAGCTTTTACCATTTGCTTTTCAATGCTCAGCATATAATCCTCAGCTAGGCCGACGGCTCTTCGGTGCTCTCAAATGCCTGATTATAAAGCTGAGCATAACGTCCAGCCTGTGACAGCAAGTCCTTGTGTGAACCCTGCTCGACAATTCGTCCCGACTCCATGACTAAAATTCGGTCAGCTTTTTCAATGGTACTTAAGCGATGAGCAATCACAAAGGTCGTTCTATCCTTGATAAGACTCTCTAGGGCCGCCTGAATATAACGCTCAGAATCTGTGTCTAAGGCGGATGTGGCCTCATCCAAAATCAGTATAGGTGCATTCTTTAAAATAGCTCTAGCAATGGCTATGCGCTGTCTCTGCCCACCTGAAAGCATAACCCCATCATCACCAATTAGCGTATCGTATCCCTGAGGAAGGTTTTTGATAAATTCATCGGCATTGGCCATTTTAGCCGCAGCCATTACCTGCTCAGAAGAACAATCTTTTAGATCGCCATAGGAAATATTACTGTAAACACTGCCATTAAAGAGTGTTACCCGCTGACTAACAATGGCGATTTGCTGTCGCAGACTGGATAAGGAATAGGCATTGATATTCGACCCATCTAGCAAAATAGACCCCTGATCAAGGTTATAAAATCTAGGAATCAAATTTACTAACGACGACTTACCACTACCAGAAGAGCCTACAAGGGCGATGGTTTCCCCGGGCTTCACTGCAAAGTTGATATCCTCAAGTACTGATTTATCTGGATTATAAGAGAAATTAATATCGCGAAACTCAAATCCCCCCTTAACAGAATCTAGGTCAATAGCGCCCTTATCAATTTCTGAATCGGCATCTAAAACCTCAAAAATAGATTGTGACGCAGCAATGCCACGCTGAATAGCACTATTCACTTCCGTCAGCTGACGAATAGGCTTGACCAGCATTCCCGAAGCCACCAAAAAGGTTATAAAGCTCCCTGTTGTCATCGAGGCCAATATGGTTGGGCTCAGCATAACCGCGGTAATAGCCGCAAAAGCCAGTGAAACAATGATCATAACCAGTGGGTTACTAACGCCCTCGGTAAATGCCATTTTCATATTTTGTTTGCGATTGTTGTGACTTGCCTCACTCATTCTTGCGAGCTCAGTGTCTGCACCGCCAAACATCCTGACTTCTTGGTGGCCATTAACCACCTCCTGAGTCACATGAGTCACGTCACCCATAGCAGATTGAATACGTTTGCTTATCAGACGAAAACGCTTACTAACAATAGAAACCAAAAAGGCAATCAACGGCATGACGGCAATAAAAAACAGGGTAAGCTTCCAATTCACATAAAACAAATAGCCCAACAAACCTAACACCAGACTACCCTGCTGCAACAGGGTTTTAATTGCACGCGTGCCTGCCTCAGTAACCTGCTGCACATTAAATGTGACCACAGACACAAGATGCCCAGACATAGAGCGGTTAAAAAAATCAGAGGGTAAATGCAAATATTTAGACAAAATATCGATACGCAAGGCATGTACTAAAAAATTAGACACATAGGCTAGCCCATAGCTGCCTATCAAATAGCCCAAGCCGCGCACCAGACTGATAATAATAAGAAATACAGGAATGACGATGGCGCCACGCTCGAGATTAGATCCACTAACAAATAGATTAGCTATAGAGGCGGTGATACCCGCTGAAGGTAAAGCTGAATCCACCGGAGCCTCAGAGGTCATTGCGCCAACCGTATCTGTGATATAACCCAACAAATCCACAAAGGCTATTTCAGCGGCCGAATGCATAAATAAACCCAGCACACTCACCAAAAAAGCAAGCCAGTAACGTCCTACATACCGGAGTAATCGCAAATAGGTTTGGAACCCTGAAGTACCCATATCTTGTATTTTTCTCGCTATTTAAAGGCCAAACAAAAGTAATTACCTGTCCGCACTGAATAGTTTTGAGTTTATTTATAGCCCATTATTAAAAGACCAATCAAACCAAAAAAACCGACAAATTGCACGTTTCCAGAACTTTAACACAAACTATTCCGTTGCCCTATCTCAGAGACTAAAAAATACGCCCAAAAGTCTATTCTTAAAATAAATTAAGCAGTCAGCGCCACCAAAAACGTGCCTTAGCCTCCTTTGCCGTTAACACCTTTAAATCACCGCTATCATTCCATTCGAAAGTCACAGCGCCATTTCTTGCAGTCGACCATATTTTGGATCCAAAACGATCGTATCGATCAACCACATCTGGATGGGGGTGACCAAAATGATGCTGATAACCCGCTGAAAAAACCACATTAGCCGGCATTAGCTGTTTTATAAAATCACGGCCTGAAGAGGTTTTACTGCCATGATGAGGGGCAACCAATAAATCAACCGATGGTAATTCATAGCTTTCTAGCAACAATTTCTCTGATTGCTTCTCGATATCACCC
>JAHEHM010000025.1 GCA_024644585.1 Porticoccaceae bacterium
GTCATTTGTTACCGCCTGTGAAACGCTATTGGCCTGCGAAGGCCGAGTTATTGTTACTGGCATGGGGAAATCTGGCCATATAGGCAATAAAATTGCTGCCACCTTGGCGAGTACGGGCACACCTGCATTCTTTGTCCACCCCGGGGAAGCCAGTCATGGCGATCTGGGTATGATTACCAAAAACGATGTGGTTCTCGCGCTCTCTAATTCTGGTAATACTGCTGAGGTAATCACACTTTTACCGCTCATAAAGCGTCTTGGCATTCCATTGGTTAGCATGACTGGTGATACAAATTCAGCCCTAGCGCAAGCAGCTGTTGCAAATCTTGACGTGGGTATTGCTGAAGAAGCCTGCCCCTTAAACCTAGCACCAACGACCAGTACCACGGTAACACTTGTTATGGGTGATGCACTGGCTATTGCCCTGCTTGAATCTCGCGGTTTTAGTGCTGAAGATTTTGCCTTTTCACATCCAGGTGGCGCTCTTGGAAGAAAACTTTTATTGCGTGTTAGCGATATCATGCACGCTGACAACGAGGTGCCGCGAGTAACACCAGAAACGCCTTTGCACAACGCTCTGTTAGAAATGACCGAAAAAGGGTTTGGGATGACCACCATAACCAACTCTCAAGGGGAATTATTGGGTGTCTTTACTGATGGAGATTTAAGAAGAATTATTGATTCTAAAGCTGACCTTAGCTCCGTCAATATGAGTCAGGTAATGACTGAAAACCCGAAAACAGTTAAGCATGATATGCTCGCAGCAGAAGCACTGACTATAATGGAAAAGGCGAGTATCACTGCTGTTGTTGTGGAGGATACTAGCAATCACCCAATTGGCGTTCTGCACATGCATGATATTCTTCGAGCCGGAGTCATATAATGAAAGAGAATTATCCCTTAGCAGTTATAAAAGCTGCACAAAAAATTAGGCTTGTTTTGCTTGATGTGGATGGCGTACTCACTGATGGTAAGCTTTACTATGGCAACAGTGGTGAAGAATTAAAAGCCTTTGATATCCAGGATGGTTTGGGTATTAAACTGTTACAGCGTGGCGGCATTAAGGTAGGGATTATTACCGGTCGCAGCTCAACGCTTTTAAAGCGGCGTGCTGAAGAACTCGCTATAGAGCCGCTTGTTCAGGGGCGAGAAGATAAATTAACTGCGCTTAACGAACTCCTCGATAACATGGATGTCTCACTAGATGAAATCGCCTTTATGGGCGATGACCTTCCTGATCTAGCGGTCATTCGTCGGGTAGGCTTTGGCATTACACCTGCTAACGGAAACACCCAATTAGTTAGCCAAGCACTTTGGCAAACCATTAAAGCGGGGGGTAATGGCGCGGTAAGAGAGGCTGCAGAACTTATTCTTGAAGCTCAAGGAAAATTAAAGCCCTTGCTAGAAACCTATCAATGATTAAGCAGTTCTTTTTCATGGTATGTCTCATCTTGGTGACTGGGAGCATGCTTCTTATTTGGGATAGTCCACCTGAATCTTTTTTGCGCCCAGAGGCTAATATAGTGAATACCCTGCCAAGCGCTGATACCTATATGACCAATATTGAAACGTTTATATTTTCATCTGATGGGTCGAAAAAATACTCATTAAAAGCCTCTGCAATGTCTGTATTTTCCGATCAAGCTGAAGTAAAACTAACAAAGCCTGAATTTATGGCCCTAGAAATAGGCAACCAACGCAGTGAGGTCAATGTCACTGCCAACCAAGGGCTAATCACTAAAAGCTCTCAGGCTATCCAATTTATGGGAGACGTGAAGGCAAACTGGCAAGCACATAAAGGTGCGACAGCTTTGACTGCGGGAACATTGATTTATTCAATTAAAGAAGACAGCGCATCAGCGGCCAATGGCATCAAACTAATGACACCCGACAGCTCAATTAGTGGTGAGTCATTTTCGGCTGATTTTCAAACCGAATTACTGAGAATTGAATCTGGGGTGCGCGCAACTCATGATGCTATTTAGAGCTTTCTTATCTTTTTGCCTTGTATACTGCTTTTCAGTGCAGGCATATTCCGCAGATGACGCTCAAGCTATATTCATAGAATCGGACGCTGCAGAAAGAAACGAAAAAACCGGCCTGACGCAATATATGGGTAATGTTTTCATTCGCCAAGGTTCGCTGACAATTAATGCCAGTAAGGTCGAATTATTCTATCAAGGTGCCCGCGTAAGCCGTATTCTTAGCACGGGAAATCCTGCAAGCTACCAACAGAATAATCTCTCCGGGCAAATTTTGGCCCGCGCAGAAACTATTGAATTTTTACCTGAATCAGACGAAATTCAGCTTAAAACCAATGCTTCGTTATCTAAAGATGGCACACTTATCACTGGCGACAGTATCCATTATGATATTACTAATGAAACATGGCGGGCAAAAGGTGATAATCAAAGCAATCAGAAGCGCATACAGCTTGTAATTCCGCCGCTTGAGAAAATTGATAAAGCCTCTCCAGTTAATATAGAAGACAAAGAGAATACGGAAGAATAAAAATGAGCATGTTAAGCGCAAACCATTTATCTAAAAGTTATGCCAAACGCCCTGTTGTAAAAGATGTTTCCTTTTCTGTCAATCAGGGCGAAGTTGTCGGTCTTTTAGGACCAAATGGTGCAGGTAAAACCACCTGTTTTTATATGACCACTGGACTGGTAAAACAGGACGGCGGACAGATTATTTTAGATGATGAAGATATCACTGAATCCCCTATGCACGGCAGAGCTAGAAAAGGGCTGGGCTACCTACCCCAAGAGCCTTCAATTTTTAGAAAACTCAGTGTTAGAGATAATATTTTAGCTATATTGGAAACACGTAAAGACTTAAGTCATTCTCAGCGCCAACAAAAATTAGAAAGCCTGCTCAATGAATTCCATATCACACACTTGACTGAATCTGACGGCATGAGCTTATCTGGCGGTGAGCGACGCAGAGTAGAAATTGCTCGCGCACTGGCAGCTGACCCTAAATTTATTCTTTTAGATGAACCCTTTGCTGGTGTTGACCCCATCTCAGTTAACGATATTAAAGGCATTATTCGTCATCTAAGCGACAAGGGTATTGGCGTATTAATTACTGATCATAACGTGCGTGAAACATTGGATATCTGTGCGCGCGCTTATATTATTGGTGAGGGTCATGTCATCGCAGAAGGTACAACAGAACATATTCTTTCCGATCAAAAGGTCAGGAAAACTTACTTAGGTGACGATTTCACCATGTGATTAAATGCTTTTTTTCGCTTAAATCATCATTGAATATAACTATGGCAATTGAAAAATAACTATGCGGCAAGGCCTTCAGCTAAAGTTTAGCCAACAGCTAAAAATGACTCCGCAACTGCAGCAAGCTATAAAATTGCTACAGCTATCTACGCTTGATCTGCAACAAGAGATAATCGAACAGCTCTATAACAATCCTCTGCTTGAATCCGATGAGGAGAACGCCGCAAATGAACCAAGCACGAAGGATTCCAGCAGTAATAAGGATGTGGACCTAAGTGATGATTCAGATCTTTACATGAAGGCCCAAGACGCCTCAGAGCCACCAACTACAGAGCATGATGGCGATTCCCAATGGGAAAAACCTAATTCTGAAGAGCTTATATCCGAAAGCTGGAGCGATGTTGCCAACACCACCACTAAAACCGTCTCTAGTGATAATGACTTTAATTTTGACTCCGTCTATCAGGTCACAGAATCCCTTCAGGATCATCTTCGCTGGCAGCTCAATTTGGTTAATTTTTCAAATAGAGATAAATCCATCGCTGAGGCCTATGTTGACTCGGTGGATGATAATGGGTTTATCGCTAAGGATCTTCAAGGCATAACCTCTTATATTGATGATGAAAACTCTGAAGAACCCTTACAAGAGGATGAACTCAATGCTGTACTTAAGCGCCTGCAGCAATTTGATCCTCCTGGAATTTTTGCGCGAGATTTGAAGGAATGCTTATCCATTCAATTAAATCAGCTGAGCGATGAAACCGAATCATTATCGGCTGCCAAAAGATTAGTTGATGCTTTTCTAGAGGATATTGCTAGTACTGATCTGGCTAGGCTTGCGAAAATAAGCCAGCTCGAAAAGTCTGAGGTTCAGCAGGCATTGGAATTAATTCGTTCGCTGAATCCACGGCCAGGTGAGTCTCTTACGCCTGATAAAACTGAATATATCGTGCCTGATGTATTTGTGGAAAAATATAAAGACTCATGGCGTATTCGATTAAATGATAGCAATATTCCCAAGCTTCGTATCAATGAACTTTATAGTGATTTAATTAAACGGGCTGATGACAGTACAGAAAATCAATTTCTGAAAAAAAACCTCAATGAAGCACGCTGGTTTTTACGAAGCCTAGAAAGCCGCAATGAAACCCTTATTCAGGTCACTAATGCCATTATTGATTTTCAGCAGGGATTTTTAAATCATGGCCCCGTAGCTATGAAGCCTTTGGTTTTGTCTGAGATAGCGGAGCAACTTGATCTTCACGAATCAACCATTTCTAGGGTGACCACCAAAAAGTATATGGCAACACCGCAGGGAATCTTTGAACTTAAATATTTCTTTTCGAGTCATGTTGGAACTGCTGACGGAGGGGAGTGTTCATCCACTGCAGTTTGCGCTATCCTAAAATTACTGATTGCAGCAGAAACGCCATCAAAGCCATTGAGTGACAATAAACTCACTACCCTGCTAGCCGATCAAGGAATTCAAGTCGCTAGACGAACCGTTGCGAAATACCGTGAAAGCATGAATATACCCTCGTCTAGCAACAGAAAAAGATTTGAAAATAATGCGTAAATAAGGAGAACAGTATGCAAATGACCATCAGCGGACATCATTTAGATATAACAGACCCTATTAGGGATTATGTTACCGCCAAGTTATCCAAGTTAGAACGTCACTATGATCATATCAACAGTACAGCTGTTATTTTAAGCGTCGATAAATTGACTCAAAAGGCTGAGGCCACAATTCATGTCTCTGGCGGTGAACTATTCGCCAACTCTGAGCATCAGGACCTGTATGCAGCCATTGACGCGCTAAGCGATAAATTAGATAGGCAATTAATTAAATACAAAGAAAAACATAGAGATCATTAAATTAACATATGAAAATTTCTGATGTGCTCAGCCCAGAATTAACGCGATGTGCTTTTTCTGGGCGGAGTAAAAAACGTATTATCGAAGCACTCTCCCAGCTACTTGCCGAACATCTGAATGGCGGACATGAGCTATCTGATCGTTTATTTGATAACTTTGTTGCCCGTGAAAAACTTGGTAGCACCGGGCTTGGCAAAGGCGTGGCTATCCCCCATTGCCGTACTTCAGGCGTTAAGAAAATTTATGGCTGTCTAGTCAAACTCACCCATCCTGTGGATTTTGACGCCATTGATGATCAACCGGTAGATTTAATTTTTGCCCTAGTAGTGCCCGAAGAAAAAAATGATGAGCATCTAAGCACATTGGCTAGAATTGCCTCTATTATGCAAAACGATGACTATCGTGAAAGACTCAGAAACTGCTCAGAGGATGCAATACTCTTTAACACCGTTCTAGAACTTGAACGCGGGAAAAACCTATGAGACTTGTGGTTATTAGCGGACATTCTGGATCTGGCAAAACCTCCGCGCTTAATATTCTTGAAGACGTAGGATTCACCTGTATAGATAATCTTCCCTCAAGCTTATTGCCCGAATTAATTAATCAGCTTAAACCCAACAATAACCCAGAAAAATTGCTTTTAGCTGTTGGTATAGATGCCCGAAACCTGGTGGGTGATCTTAATAATTTCCCTAAGATTCTTACTATCATTGAAGATTCTGGAGTTACTGTTGATGTTATTTTTCTTAAAGCCCATCGTACTGATCTGCTTCGTCGTTATTCAGAAACACGCCGTAAACATCCCTTAAGCAATGAGACTATCGGACTTAAAGAGGCAATCGACAAGGAGGAAAGTATTATTTCTCCCATCGCCAAAATTGCCAATTTAACCATTGATACCTCTAGTCTGACACTGCATCAGCTTAGAGATTTAGTAAAAAATACCGTTGTGCCAAATGATCAACAGCAGATGTCTATCCTGTTTGAAAGCTTTGGCTTCAAGGAACGTATTCCCAATGGTTCTGATTTTGTCTTTGATGTTCGCTGCTTACCTAATCCCTATTGGAAAACAGAGCTACGCACTCAAACGGGTAACGATGATGGCGTAATAACATTCCTTGAGAGTCAGGTTGATGTTGCTTCAATGCTAGCGGACATCATTGGTTATTTGACCCGCTGGATTCCCAAATTTCAGGATAATAATCGAAGCTATTTAACCATCTCAATTGGCTGTACCGGTGGACAGCACCGTTCGGTCTATATTGCCAATCGACTGCATGAGCACTTCTCAAAACAATACAATTTGGTTCAAGTGATTCATAAAGAACTTGCCAGTAACTAAGGTTAAATTCACCCTATGATTAGTCGTAATTTACCTATCATCAATGAACTTGGACTGCATGCTCGCGCCGCAACAAAGCTAGCCGCGTTAGCCGGTCGATACCAATCAAGTATAAAAACTGGCGTTGGCCATCCTCTTGTGGATGCTAAAAGTATTATGTCACTGCTATTGCTTGCCGCCAGTCAAGGCACTGAACTAATATTTGAATTTGATGGCCCTGATGAATCCGAGGCCTGTGACACCATCACCGAGCTGCTTGCTGACTATTTTGGTGAGGGGCAATAGGTTTGTCATTGGCAACCCAAAATTCAAGGCAAGTCATTACGTTTTAGGTTAAACTAGCCTTTCATTGTTGCTTACTTAGGGCTATTGAAGGGAATAGGTGAATGACTCAAGCAACCGAAAAAAATAATTTACTATCACGATTAGATGGCGCCATTGATTCGGTGACGCTTAATCAGGTTAGACATACCCTAAATAATCTTTCCCCACCTGATATTGCCCATCAATTAGAAACTGCACCCCCCAAATTTCGCCGTATTCTTTGGGAGCTTGTTGATCCCGAAATTTCGGGGGAGGTTCTTCAAGAATTATCTGATGAAATCCAGCTTGAGTTTCTTGATGAAATGGATAGTGCTGAGGTTGCCTCTGTAACCGAGGGTCTGGATGTTGATGACATTGTTGATATCCTTCAGCAACTTCCCGATCGAGTAATCCCTGAAGTACTTCAGGCTATGTCCCTACAGGATAGGCAGCGTGTAGAGTCAGTGCTTACTTACGATGAAGATACGGCTGGCGGCCTGATGGATACCGAAGTTATTACGGTCCGTCCGGATATTACAGTGGATGTTGTACTGCGATACCTGCGCCGCTTTGAAGAGATACCTGAAATCACTGACAACCTTTTTGTGGTCAATCGCGACGATACCTTTTTGGGTAATTTACCCATCGGCTTACTTCTTACCTCACCTCCTACCACTAGAGTAAGAGAGGTAATGAATACTGAGATTCGTGCAATTCCTGTTGACCTGATCGATACCGAAGTATCTCAGCGATTCAAACGTCATGATTTGGTTTCAGCACCAGTGATAGATGATCAAAATCGTCTGGTTGGCCGAATCACTATTGATGATGTACTGGACGTTATTGTTGAGGACGCAGATCATTCATTATTAGCGATGGCTGGACTCAGTGATACCGAGGACACTTTTTCTTCGATTGGAAAAACCGTACCAAGGCGAGCGGTTTGGCTGGGCGTAAACCTGCTGACTGCACTGTTAGCTTCAACCGCGATTAGTCTATTCGAGCAAACATTGGACAAGCTTGTGGCGCTAGCTATATTGATGCCCATTGTGGCTAGTATGGGCGGCGTAGCGGGAAGCCAAACACTCACAGTTGTTATTCGCGGCATGGCACTTGGGCAGATTGAGCGCGGAAACATCAGTTGGCTAGTTAGTAAAGAATTCGCAACCGGCGCCCTCAACGGACTACTCTATGCACTTATTGTCGGCTGCGTAGTGTCACTCTGGTTTCAAGATGCCACTATGGCCCTGATTATTGGTCTAGCTATGGCGATAAACCTAATGGCCGCAGCGCTTTCAGGCACCCTATTACCCATCCTATTAAAATCTATCAACATTGACCCGGCGCTAGCTGGAACAGTGATATTAACCACAATAACTGATATCGTGGGCTTTATATCCTTTCTTGGCCTTGCCACAATATTCCTAACCTAATGACTGAATCCGATATTGAAATAGATGATCTACCCAGTAGATCGCAGTTAAAACGCGACAGCCAAGAGTTACGAGATATGGGTGCACAACTGGTTCAGATGCCAAACGCTCATCTTGATAAGATTGCTTTGGATAGTACTCTTCTGGGGGCTATTAAAGAAGCAAGAAGACTCAAAAGCAATGATGCTCGGCGCAGACAGATCCAATATATTGGCAAACTCATGCGCAATATGGATTTAACAGAAATAAGACATTCTGTAGAAAAGCTCAATCATCAATCACAGACATTTAGGCAGCATTTTGCCATGTTAGAGCAGTGGCGAGATCGACTTATTGATGAGGGCAATGACGCTATTGAAGAATTTTTAACGGCCTTTCCAAATGCCGATAGGCAGCAGATACGCAATCTATCAAGGCAGGCCGGTCGAGAAACAACCGGTTCTGCTAAAACTAAATTATTTAAGTACCTTAAGCAGATTTCTGATTAAGCCTATTGGCTAGTTCTTTACTCAGGTAAATCGGCAGCAAATATTTTATCCACCGAGACTTTAATGTCATCCCAAGAGCCCTCGAGCTCATAGCTGATACTAGAGAGCCTATCCACCTGTTTCTCCACTAACTTACTAGTAACATAAACCCCTAGCGCGGCTGGCAACCCTCCCGCGACGCCAGCCAACCAAGGTAGGTTTGTGGTGACGGGTAAGGTTGCTACCAATTGCGCATTAGCTGTCTCATCCAGCATATTAAAATCACCGGCTATACTCATGCGCCCTGATGGCATTTTCATTTTAAGAGGCTGTATCATACTTAATGTGCCACGATCAAAGCTGAGCGTTCCATTTAGACGGTTATAAGCTAGATTCTTGCCTACAACATCAGAGAAATCTAGCTTTAGACGGCGGAGCCAGTTTGCAAAATTAAACAGCGAAACCAATTTTAGCGCTGTTCCTGCGCCTCCAGAATCCTTATAAAAACTTCCCTCAGAAAGACTGAGCTTTAACTCACCCTCTAGATTTGATTTGTTAACGGCCCAAGGAAGATCTTGCCACATCATATCGGCATCTAGCCTCCCCGACTTACTATCAACCACAGGAGGCATACCCATGGCATCAAAAAAATGTCCAATATTATCTAGGCCTATAGGGCCAACCAACTTGCTGAGATGCTCCTCACCGTTATAGCCCCAGAAAAAATCTGTCGGCGCCTCGGAAACAAATGCTCCTGGATTTAGCCCGAAAATATCCCCTGAAATATTACTAAATGACGCCCCTGATATTTCTGACCTAACCTGAAACGACACCGAGCCTAGCTCTTTAGCCGCTAAAGATAGCTGGTCAACAGAGAAATCCACCGCTGTTATATTACGCGGGTCAATGGCTTGCCCTGATTTTTCTATGTTATTTTTTAGTATCAGCTTTGATAAATTAACCTGGGGAACTCCAGCACTATTGACCGGTAAAATTACCTGGCCAGCGGCTGTATCACTATTAAAGACTATTTCAGTATTTTTACTTAGCGGCTTAATAGTTGCGCTAATATTTTCAAATTGAGTCCCAAAAATTTGCCAATAATCTAAATTAAGATCAAATTCAGTTTGCAACGAACTAGAGTTTTTATTACTGGCTGAGAACAACTCTCTCACTGGCCTCCACTGATCAATATCAATGGTCGGCAGGTTGGCCCCCAGAATAAACTGATTTGCCTTAGGACTAATATCATCGCGATTATAGCTAATACTTCCACGCTCAAATTGACCCTGTTGATAAAAAATATCCGATACCCAAAGCTCTCCTATCCTAGACTCTAGTCTGCTTAACCTAGGGTTAAAATGAAGCTTTATCTGCAATTCTTTTATACTATTCTTGGGCTTGGCAAATGGTGCAGGCAAATTAATTGCTACACCCTCGAGGTTGCTTGAAATAGCTAAGCCAAATCCCTCCTTCGGATCATTGGATTTATTGGCTAATAAAGCATTGAATTCAATAGCATCTGAAATGAACTCTTTCCAGGGTATATCAACAAATTTGTTTAAATTTTCAGGCATTACCTTGGTATTAAAACTAAGTTGTTGCCGATTGTTGTCTTTAAATAAACGAGCACTTAAGGGCTGACCCCATAAGTTAGCCGCTAGACTATCTGAGACAATCCCCATGTTATCGGAAAATTCTATTTCTGCAGAAAGATTTTGGAGTGCAATGGGCGAACCACTAATTTTCATCGCACCATTATTAATCTTTGAGACAATTTGGTACTGAGGTATCGGTCTTTCTGACAACTGATTAGTTTTGACTGGAAGCTCTAATTGGACAAAGGTTTGTGTTTCACCAGAAAAGCTCCAATCTTTCATAGAACCTAGATTTTTCTCCACCGGAGACTGGGCTAGAATATTCACCATTGCAGACAAATCAGCATCTAACTGTCCGTCAATAAGCCATCTTTTGTTGTCAGCTGGTTGATTTTTTTCATAGCGAATTGAAGTATTGGTTACAGAAGCTTGCTCAATATCTGCTGACATAATTCTTCCACTGAAACGTCCGTCATCAACCAAAAATAGTCCATCGACCTGATTTAGTTGCGGCCATAGCGGGTTAAATTTAATAACTGCAAGCTCTGTTTTAAAGAGTAATTGCATGGTTCTAGATAAACGATCTTTCTTTGGCGGGCCACTTCTAAACATCAAGCCAAATTGGCTTAGATTGCCTGATTTAATGGAATTTTTAACCCAGTCCGATGACTGCTGAGGCATTGTGAATGGCAGATATTTCTCCGTTAAACTAAGATCTAAATCCCGCGCACCGATTAATAAATTAAGTTCCGGTGTTCTGCCATCACCCTGCCGAGGCTGCTCAATAGAAAAACTGACTTGGCTGTTACCTGCCTCCATGCTTGTGGAAATAGCATCACTGATTACTACCAGCTGTTGAGCGGATTGCCAGTCAAAGTAAATTGTCCCCTTAGCTTCATTGATTGGCAGATAGTCTTTGTAGGATCTTGGGAATAAAATTTCAAACCCATCATTATCCGCTATGTGAAAGAGCCCCTTTGACTGTTCTATCTCTAAATACCCATTAATATTTTTTAGCCCCGGGAATCCTTTATAAGGATTCATATTACAGCTATCCAAGTGAGCGGCAACATAGAACCCCTGTTGATTTCTCCCCAGACTCAAGGATGAGAGGCTCCCCTCAGGGTCCATAGTCAAAAGACGATCTCTCAGAGCAACGGGCATTATTTCGCCCTGACTCAATAAAGCATTAAGCATTGAAAAGTCTATTGAGTTAAATGAAACATCAAATTCTTGCCCGCTGGACCCTAGCTGCTGGGTCAATAGCATATCAATAGGAGTAATAGCTTCAGAACCCCAATTAAAACTGAGACCTTGCAAGCTAGTACCCCAGTCGCCTCCTGGTTTATACCAGCCCCTTAGCTGAGTTTTCAACTTGGATACTGACGGGATATCCTCAGCAATCCAATTAAGGGGGATTTTAGATAATTCAATATCACCCTGAAAATTTAACTCCAAGCCAGGCTGAATATCTAGCCAAATTTCACCCCCACCCTTCACTTCGGAATGTCCCAATGTATTGGCTAATTCCGGAATAAATGATTGAGTGAATGTTTTTAATGATTGCGTTAAATTGAGCGCCTCAAAATTTAAATAGCCCTTGGCATAAAAATCATCTCCATCCGCTGGATCGCCATATGCCTCGAGAATAAACTTTGCTGGTAAGCCATCTTTTTGAAGACGCAAAGACATTTGAGACCGATGAAAATCAGCATCATTTTCAATTAAAACCTGATCACCATAAATCTTAACTTTTCGACCCGAATATGAAGTCAGATTAAATACAATTGAATCGAAACGAATTAACTGACTGTAAATAAAAGGCTTTAAAATAATCGACAAGTCCTGATCCGACTGCCCTACAAAACCCTTCAAACGCCAATTCCCCTGGGCATTTTCTACCAAACTTAACTCTAGCTTTTCAACTGACAGATCCCGCCAAATGGTTGTTTGTTGCTGAATACTTTTCAAGATATCTAAATCTGCACGACCGCGCTCTAAGCGAAATACCGATTCTCCATCAATATCCACCAGATCGACTGCTTGTAACTCAATAACTGGAACAAGTTCTGGCCATTGGCCACTGATTGGACTTAATTCAACTTGCATCCCCGTAGATGAACTAATCAATGTTTTTAGCGCGGGTCTAAGCTGGTCTAACTGGCCAATGGATTGACGGCCAATAAAAATAATAACGATCATGCCAATAACCAATAAAATAGCGGCAATACCTAAGCCTCGAGCTAGAGGCTTCAATTTACCGATTATCTGATTGCTTAAAAAACTCGTCATGTTGAAATAATATTAAATTCGTCGCAATGGGTTATAGGCTGTGAGTAGAGTTTAACACTACATTCTGCGATAGCTTCATATTGCTTAATTTGAGCGCTGTATTTTTTTTGAAGTTGCTCAATAACCGCTGGGGATGAATGTATTTCTATAGCTTTAGAGGATGAACTAACTGCTTTTCTACTAAGCTGACGGAGTATTTCAAAAACCAAAGTATCATCGGACTTTTTCACCCCTTTAGTTCGGGTTTTATTGGAGGGCGCACAGATTGTTTGGCTCAAACTTAGACCTGTACGCTTGCGAGCTATCTGTACTAATCCCAATGCAGTAAAATCTAAAATAGTCGGCTGAGTTTGATCTCTGGCAAAGGCTTGTTTTAGTCGCTTAAGCACCTGACGCTCACTAGCGGAGTCTGCCATATCAATAAAATCAATAATAATTATGCCCGATAAATTTCTAAGACAGATTTGCTTTACTGCCGTATCAGCAGCCTCAAGGTTTACCTTTAAATAGGCTTTCTGATCATCCGTATCACCCAGGTATGAAGCGCTATTCACGTCAATCACTGAAAGCGCTTCTGTTTCCTCAATAACTAATGTACCACCGCAATCTAAGTCCACTTTTTGCTCTAACGCTTGATTAATCTGAGGTTCTATATGATTGCGATCAAAGAGATCTTTTCGTTGGTAATCCTCAATTAGCTCAACCGCTATATTCGAAGCATAATGCTGGGATAACTGATTTAAAGCCTGATGAATTTCAGGGCAATCAACGGTTATTCTTAACGGCTCTAGGTTAATACTATCTTCAATCAAACGCTGGTAAATAGGTGGTGCTGTATGCACAAGGACCGGACTTTTTTCCAGCCTTTTTTCTGATATATCATTCCACAGGCGATGCAGTAACTGCATATCAAAAAGGAGCTGCTCTTCGCTTAATCCCTCGGCAACTGAGCGTAAAATAAAATGTCCTGAAAACCCCTCTGGCGCAACAGCTAAAGAGACAGCTGATGCAAAGAGATCGGCAAGTCTGTCCCGCTCTGACGCATCTTTAATCTTACGTGATATGGCCAGCTTTTTTCGACTCTGGCGATAAACTAAGCTGTGCGAAGGTATTGATAGATCTGTTGTCAATACTGCTCCCTTGTCCTTAACAGGGTCCTTAACAACCTGTACTAAAAGGTTTTGACCTGAACTAAGAAGAGACTCAATTCCTGTATCTTTTTTCGCTAGATGTAGATTATCAATATGCAAAATTGCTGAACGCTTATCGTCAATATCTAAAAAAGCGACCTGCATTCCGGGGATTACACGAATCACCTTTGCCTTGTAAATATTCCCAACCAAACTCTGTTGAACGTCACGTTCAATCACAATCTGCTCGAGCAGGTTATTATCGAGCACAGCGACGCGGGTTTCCCCGAAGACTCTATTGATTAAAACTTCTTTAGACATAATTCAACTTTAGCTCAATAACAGGACAACAAAGCCCACTATATATTTTTATTTGATGCACCCCAAATAGGCACATTAAATGTTCGCAGTAATTGTGCAGTCTGCTCAATAGGAAGCCCCACCACACCACTAAAACTTCCGCTTATTTTTTCTACAAAAACAGCCCCCAAACCCTGAATAGCGTAGCCCCCAGCCTTATCTACAGGCTCACCAGTATTCCAATAGTCCAAGCACTCCTTGGGATCTAGCTCGCGGAACTTTACATCGGTTGCAGATAATTTTAATAAGCAGCGCTGTTTATTTCCCATAGCGACCGCGGTAAGCACCTGATGGCTCTTTCCCGATAAAGCCGCAAGCATGGCCATAGCCTCCTGTTGATTTTTAGGCTTTCCATATATTTTGTAACCTAAAACTACCGAGGTATCAGCGCCAAGAACAATCGTTGAACTGCCGGCGATGGAATTAATCACATGCTGGGTTTTTTCTTGTGCCATTCTCTGAACATAGTCCACCGGCGACTCTTGCGGCTTAGGTGTTTCATCTATATCGGCAGGTGCTATTTGGAAATCGACACCAATTTGTTGCAGAATTTCAGCTCTTCGGGGTGATGCAGACGCAAGAATCAATTCACTCATGACCAAATCACTCAGCTATGGGAGTTACATTAAGGTTAATTTTGATGTGAGTAAAACTGACTCACTAGTTTATCGAGCGGTATCCAGCACAGGGCGGAAATGATACCTAGCCAAAAAACACCATCCAAAAATAAGGGTTTATCGAGCAAAGAATTCATCACTGCCTCCATAAATGCCACCAAGATCACCAGCATAAACACCAAAACTACTCGCTGTATCAACTGAAGATAAACCACAACTCGATGAAAGAAAATTAATATTAGGCCGCTAATTGAAAATATCAGCACATGATAGCCAATGGCAGAACCTAGGACTAAATCAGTTAATAGCCCAGTCAATGCCGCAAATTCAACACCATATCGCTCTGGAAAGTACAGTACCCAAGCGATCATTATCAATAGAAAAAAGTTGGGTTTTAAATGCAACCAACTTCCTGAAATAGGAAATAACTGCAACACCATTGCTACTAAAAGCATGGCTATCAAAGGCCGCAATGTATTATCGCTGTTCATTGACCGCCCGAATCATATCCCCATCTTTCAGGGTAAAAACTAGCAAAAGGTGCCTGCTTCTATCTAACTTTGCAGAGGGCTTGAGCTTGATGTCCATGAATTTTTCACCAGGCTTCTGAATAATAGATGACACCGTGCCTACCGGATATCCCACAGGAAAACGTCCACCTAGCCCCGAGCTTACCAACTCATCCCCTTCTTGGATATCCACTGTCGGGGAGACAAATCTGAGTGACATTTGGTTATAGTCAGAGCTTCCCTCAGCTACTGAGCGTAAACCATTGCGCAAAACCTGAACGGGTAAGGCATGATTGAGATCAGTAATTAACAATACCTGACTGTAGTTATCAAAAACTTCGATAACTTGGCCCATCAGCCCCTCTTCATCAAGCACAGGCTGGCCCACATAGACACCATCAACTTTGCCGCGATTAACGGTTACAAAATGATTAGCCGGATTCGGAGATACGCCAATCACCTCAGTGACTAAAACACTTTGCATTAACAACTCTGTTGCGTTGAGCAATTGACGTAGGCGCAAATTCTCAGCGGCTAATTCTGCACTTCGCTGTAGTTTTCCCAAAAGAATTAGTCGCTCTTTTTCAAGACTCACATTTTTTTGCTCTAACTGAGTTCTTGAGGTGGTATTCATAGCTACCCAATCTTTTACTTGATAGGGAAAATTAGACAGTATTTGAACAGGAATTATGGCTTTGGATACTTCAGTTTTTGAGGATTCAAAAACTGAAGTATAAGTATCAAGAGTGAGAAGAAGGATGCCGAATAGCAGCGCGAAAAAGGTTTTCCGGACTGCCGAGGATGAATTAACAAAAACGTTTTTAATGAGCGCGCTCCAAAACTAAGTTCGACAACAGGCAGTGTCTGCCTGCAAAGCCCTTAATACATAAGCATGCCCGAGCCTTTAGCGCCCATGATTTCAAGTGCCTCTCCGCCGCCACGAGCAACACAGGTCAATGGCTCCTCAGCTAAAATGACCGGCAAACCAGTTTCTATCGCCAACAGGCGATCTAAATCCTTTAGGAGAGAACCACCGCCGGTTAGAACAATACCTGTTTCAGCGATATCAGAGGCGAGTTCAGGAGGAGACTGCTCTAAGACACGCTTAACTGCCTGAACAATCCCAGACAATGGCTCTTGCAGCGACTGCAAAATTTCATCGCTACTGAGTACAAAACTTTTAGGAACACCCTCGGCTAGGTTACGCCCTCTTACTTCAATTTCACGCACTTCTTTTGATAGATAGGCTGTACCGATTTCCATCTTAATACGCTCAGCAGTACCATCACCAATCACACTGCCGTACTTGCGACGAACATAGTTACAGATAGACTCATCAAATCGATCGCCACCAATGCGGACAGAATCAGAGAACACCACACCGTTAAGTGACAAAATAGCAATCTCAGTGGTACCACCACCGATATCAACCACCATGGAGCCAACCGCTTCTTCCACCGGCAAGCCTGCGCCGATAGCCGCTGCCATGGGCTCTTCGATCAAAAATACTTCCCGTGCCCCAGCACTAAATGCAGATTCTTTAATAGCACGCTTTTCTACCTCTGTGGCAGTACAGGGTACGCAAATAAGTACGCGCGGACTGGGTGGCACAAAACTTTCTGAGTGAACCTTTCGAATAAAATGCTGCAGCATTTTTTCAGTCACCTGAAAATCTGCAATCACACCATCTTTAAGAGGACGAATCGCAGTAATATTTCCCGGCGTTCTTCCCAGCATACGCTTGGCATCTGCACCCACTGCTTCAACCTTCTTCTCACCGTACTGCTCGCGAATGGCCACTACCGATGGCTCATTAAGTACAATGCCATGCTCGCGCATATAGATAAGGGTGTTCGCAGTACCTAAATCAATAGATAAATCACTGGAAAAAAGGCCTAAAATTCTCTTAAGTAACAACATTTTATCAATTCCGTGGGTGTCGCATTTACGCGATCTATTAGCAAATAGTTATAAGCAGGAAACTATCAGGTCAGTGCTTCGATAGCAAGTGCAAAAATAATCGTTTTTGACGACAAAAATGATTCATATGGGTCATTGTAGCAAGTTGGCCTAAAAAAAGTGGTTTTTAAAGCATTTCAGGTATGATTTTCTTTATCCAAAACTAAACTCAATAAGCTTTATGTTGTAAACTAAGCTTTTGTGAAAATTGATAAGAAAAGAACCTCTTATGAGCATTGAAAAGCAAACCATTGAAAACCTAGCCACCTTAGCTCGTCTCGAAATCGATGATCAGCGTGTCGAGGAAATATCTCAGCGTCTTGGCAGTGTCTTGGAGTTGGTCGATCAACTTCAGGCAGCTGACACCAATAATCTGACGGATAACTCGCATACTCCACTGGCAACACAGCGCCTAAGAGAGGATAAGGTCACGGAATCTAACCAACGAGATGCATTTCAGGCTATTGCTCCCGATACTGAAGACGGCCTTTATTTAGTGCCAAAAGTCATCGATTAACCCTAAATTGCACGATCAAGCTGAGTATAAAATGCACAACTTCACAATTACTGAATTAATAGATGGTCTAAAAAATAGGGTTTTCTCTAGCACTGAGATCACCCAGCACTTTTTGTCGCGCATCAAAACATTAGATCCTGCCTTTAACAGTGTTATCACTCTGACTGAAGATCAAGCCATTGAAGCGGCCAGATTGGCAGATCAACAACTGGCTAAAGGTGATTCAGCGCCACTTTGCGGCATCCCTGTGTTGCACAAGGATATCTTCTGCACTAACGGGGTTCGCACCAGCTGTGGCTCTAAAATGCTCGATAACTTTGTTCCGCCCTATGATGCAACGGTGGTAGAGAATTTTAAAACCAGCGGCGCAATCATGCTGGGTAAAACCAATATGGATGAGTTCGCTATGGGTTCATCCAATGAAACCAGTTTTTATGGACCAGTAAAAAACCCTTGGGCAACTAATTCGGTTCCGGGCGGTTCATCCGGTGGCTCAGCTGCGGCTATAGCTGCTCGCCTTGCACCAGGTGCCACCGCAACTGATACCGGCGGTTCAATTCGTCAGCCCGCTGCTCTGTGCGGTATTACTGGGCTTAAACCAACCTATGGTCGAGTTTCTCGCTGGGGCATGATTGCCTTTGCTTCAAGTCTTGATCAGGGTGGTCCAATGGCAAGAACAGCCGAAGACTGTGCACTGCTTTTAAACTGTATGGCCAGTTATGATCAAAAAGACTCTACCTGTGTTGATCGCCCAGTGCCTAATTACAGCGCCAACTTGGGTGACTCAGTTAAGGGCCTGCGCATTGGTATTCCTAAGGAATATTTTTCTGAGGGCTTAAATGCAGGCACAGAAAAAGCCGTACGTGAATCTCTAGCTGAATATGAGAAAATGGGTGCCGAGCTGGTTGAAATCAGTCTCCCCAACACAGGGCTATCGGTGCCGGCCTACTATGTTATTGCGCCTGCAGAAGCCTCGGCTAATTTATCCCGCTTTGATGGTGTGAAATATGGGCATCGCTGTGACAATCCCAAAGATTTAGAAGATCTTTACCGCCGCACGCGAGCGGAAGGCTTTGGTGATGAGGTTCAAAGACGAATTCTTATCGGCACCTATTGTTTATCTGCCGGCTATTACGATGCCTACTATGGCAAAGCCCAGCAGGTAAGAGAGCTTATTCGTCAAGATTTTACACAGGCATTTGAAAAAGTTGACCTTATTATGGGACCTACCTGCCCATCACCAGCATTTGAATTTGGCTCTAAAGGTAATGATCCTGTCGCCATGTACCTAGAGGATATTTACACCATCTCTACTAATCTAGCCGGTCTACCCGGCATGTCATTGCCCTGTGGCATGGTAGACAATAAGCCTGTGGGACTACAAATCATTGGCAATTATTTTGACGAAGCGCGCATGTTAAATGCAGCCCATCAATTCCAGCAGGTGACTGATTGGCACACACAGGCACCCGAGGGGATTGAATCATGAACTGGGAAACTGTTATCGGCCTAGAGGTGCATGTTCAGCTCGCCACCAAAACCAAAATATTTTCTGCGGCGAGTACGGCATTCGGCGCTGAACCCAATACTCAAGCTTGCGCCATAGATTTAGCAATGCCTGGCACCTTGCCAGTGGTTAACCAGCAAGCTATTGATTACGCGGTAATGTTTGGCCTCGCCATTGATGCTGAAATCGGTAAAACCTCGGTTTTCGAGCGTAAAAACTATTTTTATCCCGATCTACCTAAGGGTTATCAAACCACTCAGCTCGAACAGCCTGTGGTTGGTCCGGGTACGGTGGATATTCAACTGGATAATGGTGACACCAAGTCCGTTCGTATTCATCATGCTCACCTTGAGGAAGATGCCGGCAAATCACTTCATGAAGGTGACTTCAGATCAGGTGTTTCAGGTATCGATTTAAACCGTGCCGGTACGCCGTTAATTGAAATTGTTTCTGAGCCCGACATGAGTAATGCACAGGAGGCCGTGGCCTTTGCAAAAAAACTGCATAGCATTGTGACCTCACTGGGTATCTGTGATGGCGAAATGTCTCAGGGTAGCATGCGATTCGATGTCAATATTTCAGTTCGCCCTCAGGGTGAGGAAAAATTGGGAACCCGCACAGAAACCAAAAACTTAAATTCATTTAAGTTTATGGAAGATGCCATTCACTTAGAAGTTGAACGCCAAATAGATGTTCTAGAAGATGGCGGCGAAATCAAACAAGAAACCCGTCTATATAATGGTGAAACCAAGGTTGCACGCTCCATGCGCAGCAAAGAAGAAGCCAATGATTACCGCTATTTCCCCTGCCCGGATTTATTACCGGTTGTAATCAGTGACGAGCACGTCGAACAGCTGCGTTCAAAACTACCTGAATTACCCGATGCCAAGCAACAACGCTTTATCGAACAATACGATCTATCAGAATATGATGCCGGCGTTTTGAGTACCCATGCCGCTATAGCCAATTACTTTGAAAAGACGGCTACTCATTCAAAAAATGCCAAACTGACAGCCAACTGGGTTTCCGGTGAGTTAAGCGCAAGACTCAATACTGAAAGCTTGAGCATAGGCCAAAGTCCAGTCTCTGCTGAACAACTGGCAGGCCTAATTGTTCGCATCGCTGACAACAGTATCAGTAGCAAAATGGCCAAGCAGGTATTTGATGGCATTTGGAATGGCGAGGGTGATGCAGATCAAATTATTGAAAAGCGCGGCCTAAAACAGGTCTCTGACAGCGGCGCACTAGAATCCATGGTGGCCGAGGTACTGGCTAGCAACCAGGCCATGGTTGATGACTATATCAATACTGATCCGGACAAACGCAAGAAAAAACTAGGCGGCTTTATGGGGCAGATAATGAAAGCCTCTAAAGGGCAGGCCAATCCTCAGCAGGTCAGCCAAATTTTGGCAAAAAAATTAGCTGAGCTACTTTAAGAATCAATGCAATTTTAAGGAAAGTCATGTCATTAAAAAAAGATAAACAAAAAGTCCTCGGTGAAGTATTTGATGATGAACGGGTTAAAAGCTTTCTCGATTATCTTGCTCCCGAGGGTGTCAGCCGTGATTTTCACCTTTTAGAAAAAGCCTATCGCGGTATGAATATTGATAATTTTATTAGCTTCATCGATTTCTTTAAGCAGGCGGGATACGATCTTAACGCCACCAATCCCGACGGCTTGACCATAGTACAGATTATGAACCAGCACAGACAGGGACTGGACTATGCTGCTGCGATGGTAACCGCTGGGGCTAGTCAGTGAAATTTGATCTGAGAACCTTTAAAACAGTTCTCGGATATGGTCTGACCCGCATAGAAAAATTAGCTGGCTTTAGCCTGAGAGCTAGTCAGCTAGAAGCCATTTATAACTACCTTCCCATCAGCACCCAACTAGCCACTTCCGGTCAGCCTACAACAAATCAGTTCAGTGCTATACAACGCGCAGGTTATTCGATAATAATTAATCTAGCCCCAGCCAACGTAGAAAATGCACTGCCTAATGAAGCCGCTGTGGTAGCTAGCTTAGGCATGGACTATATCAATATACCCGTCAATTTTAGTCATCCTAGGCAGCAGGATTTTGAAAAATTTGTCTCACTGTTGCAAAGGCATAGTCATCAAAAAATCTGGGTGCACTGTGCCGCTAATATGCGCGTTTCCTGCTTTATTTTTAAATATAGAACCGCTATCTTAGGTACCAATCAAAATCATGCTCAGGCTGATCTGAGAAAAATTTGGCAACCGAATGCTGTCTGGAAACGATTTATCGCTAAACCAGTCAGCCACTAGCTAACGTAAATCCAAACTTAAACAAGGGGCACTATCATGAAATTTTTAGACAACTACCAAGAACAGGCCTATGCACTGCTTCGGATTACTGCTGGCTTTATGTTTTTACTTCACGGCACGCAGAAGTTCTTTAACTTTCCACAACAGTATCCCTATGGTGAGTTAGGTTTTCTCTCAATAGCCGCTGGCAGTATTGAACTCATTGGTGGTGTACTAATTATTTTGGGTCTGACTACAAGAGGGGCCGCCTTTCTTTGCAGTGGCACCATGGCGGCGGCCTATTGGTTAGTGCATGGCACTAAATCATTCTACCCATTGGTTAATGGCGGTGAATTAGCAGCGCTCTATTGCTTTATTTTCTTGTTTATCGCCTGCAAGGGTTCGGGTATCTGGAGCATGGACAATAAATAATGTCCTCTGATTACCATGGCTCATAAGAAACTTAATCTTCCTGAAAAAACGTGCCCTGTTTGTGATCGCCCATTTGTTTGGCGAAAAAAATGGGAAAAGATCTGGGATCAGGTTAAGTATTGTTCAGAGCGATGTCGACGAAATCCGAAAAAATAGGTAACTCACAATAATGTCCAACAGCAGTCCACAAATTATAGACACAGTAATTATTGGTTCAGGCCTTGCCGGCTTGAGTGCCGCCAGTAGGCTAAGTGCGCAGGGATTGAGCGTTACTGTTATCGACAAGGGACGCGGTGTGGGCGGTCGCCTTGCCGCCAGAAGAATAGGTGATGCTGTCTTTGATCATGGCGCACAATTTTTTACCGCTCGATCTGAACAATTTAAGACCTGTGTTAACCAATGGATAAAATCAGGCGTCGCTGAGCAGTGGTATCAAAGTTACCCCGGCCAACCCAATGGGCACCCACGCTATCGGGGTGTTCCTACTATGGTATCGGTTGCTAAATATTTAGCTAAAGACCAAACAGTCATTCAGTCTACTAGAGCGCTCGAGCTTAACCATGACGGCTGTCATTGGATTGTAAAACTAGAGCCCGAAGAATCGATCATTGCGCGCTCAGTTATTATTACAAGCCCTGTGCCTCAAACCTTAGATCTGCTCGATAAAGGTAACAGTCAATTAACTTCAGGGATTGTTGATCGACTACAAAAAATTCAATACGAAAGCTGCATTGCTGTTATGGCTGTTCTAGATGCTCCCTCTACGCTTGAGGACCCTGGTGCGTTAGCCTTAGACGAGGGGCCAATTGCTTGGATTAGTGACAACCATAAAAAAGGCGCATCGCCACTCCCCGCATTGACCATTCATGCCAGCGGTGAGTTTAGCCAAGCAAATTTTAATCGTGATCGTAACGAGGTCGGTAAAGAACTTATCGAATTAGCCAGACCCCTTTTCGGCAGTGCCCCTGTGAATGATTTTCAAGTTCATGGCTGGCTATACAGCAAACCAACTACCACCGATGATGAGGCAAGTTTTTTATTAAGCGCGAGCCTTAAAATGCCACCGCTTGTGCTCGCGGGCGATGCCTTTGCGGGCCCGAGATTTGAAGGCGCTGTTTTATCTGGATGGTCAGCTGCAGAACAAATTAAGGATGTATTATAACTTTCATAAATTAGAGGGATTAGCTTATGACTGCAACCGAAACTGAATTAAGAGAGAAGTTAGCTGCTTGCTATAGAATTTTTGATTATATGGGTTGGTCAGAAATGATCTATAACCATATCACGGTGAAAATCCCCGGCGATGATGAGCAGTTTTTAATTAACCCCTATGGCTTGCACTACTCAGAGGTTAAAGCATCCAATCTAGTTAAAGTTGATATCCAAGGCAATAAAGTCGATGACAGCCCCTATGCAGTCAATCCAGCCGGCTTAGTTATTCATACGGCAATTCATGCCGCGCGATCAGACATCCACTGTATAGCGCACACCCATACTACTGAGGGAATGGCAGTCGCCTGTTCTCAAGAGGGTCTTAGGACCGATAATTTTTATTCTGCACTGCTTAACAATCGCATTGCCTATCA
>JAHEHM010000002.1:0-59011 GCA_024644585.1 Porticoccaceae bacterium
GATACGCCAAACTCTGGTATTGCTCACAGCCTAGAAGAAGCCTATCAGGTTGCCGATCGTTTTGGGTTCCCCTGTGTTATTCGTCCCTCGTTTACTATGGGTGGATCAGGTGGTGGTATCGCCTATAACCGCGAAGAATTCGAACAAATTTGCCGACGTGGAATCGACCTTTCGCCAACCAATGAATTATTGATTGATGAATCACTGATTGGTTGGAAAGAATTTGAAATGGAAGTGGTGAGAGATCGCAATGATAACTGCATCATTATCTGTGCCATTGAAAACTTGGACCCTATGGGTATCCATACCGGTGATTCAATCACTGTTGCACCGGCGCAAACCTTAACCGATAAAGAATATCAGATAATGCGTAATGCCTCGGTGAGTGTATTGCGTGAGATTGGTGTTGAAACGGGCGGCTCAAATGTACAGTTTGCGGTAAACCCAGAAGACGGTCGCTTGATTGTTATCGAGATGAACCCGCGTGTTTCACGTTCATCAGCATTGGCCTCAAAAGCGACGGGCTTCCCCATTGCTAAGGTTGCGGCCAAGTTAGCCATTGGTTACACATTAGATGAGCTTCAAAATGAAATTACTGGCGGAGCAACACCGGCTTCTTTTGAGCCAAGTATCGATTATGTGGTAACTAAGGTTCCGCGTTTTGCCTTCGAGAAATTTAGCCAAGCCAGTCCAAAACTTACCACTCAGATGAAGTCTGTTGGTGAGGTTATGGCGATCGGTCGCACTTTCCAAGAATCTATGCAAAAAGCATTGCGTGGACTAGAAGTAGGCGTTTCTGGATTTGACCCTGTAGTCGATCCTGCAGATGATTCATCCACCAGTATTTTGAATAACCAACTCGCGGAAGCAGGCCCAGATCGTATCTGGTATGTGGCCGACGGTTTCCGCGCCGGTATGAGTCTTGAAGAGATGTTTAATATCACCAAGATTGATCCCTGGTTCTTGGTGCAAATTGAAGATTTAATCAAGCATGAGCAACAGCTTCAGGGTACTGAGCTCAACGCTTTAGATAAAACGTCATTATTTAAACTTAAGCGCAAAGGCTTTTCCGATAAGCGCTTAGGTAGCATCCTAGGCTGTGGCGAACAGGCGGTACGTGAATATCGCAATCAACTAGATATTCACCCGGTTTATAAGCGTGTGGATACCTGTGCGGCAGAATTTTCTACCGATACTGCCTATATGTATTCAACCTATGAAGAAGAATGTGAAGCGCAGCCCAGTGGCCGCGATAAAATTTTAGTACTAGGTGGTGGTCCCAACAGAATTGGTCAGGGCATTGAATTTGACTACTGCTGTGTGCATGCGGCACTCGCCATGCGTGATGATGGTTATGAAACCATTATGGTCAACTGTAACCCTGAAACCGTATCTACTGACTACGATACCTCTGATCGATTGTTCTTCGAGCCAGTGACTCTAGAAGACGTTCTAGAAATTGTGCGGTTAGAAAAACCTAAGGGTGTGATCGTTCAGTTTGGCGGTCAGACACCATTGAAGTTAGCTCGAGCTCTTGAAGCAGAGGGTGTGCCCATTGTAGGTACTACCCCTGATGCTATTGACCGTGCTGAAGATCGTGAAAGATTCCAACAGATGATCGATAAGCTCGGTCTATTACAGCCATCAAATGCGACGGCTAGAAGTGCTGAAGATGCAGTTGTTCTGGCTGAAAAAATTGGTTATCCCTTGGTTGTTCGTCCTTCCTATGTATTAGGCGGTCGTGCCATGGAAATCGTCTACAAAGAAGACGAGCTAAGACATTACATGCGCACCGCTGTAGAGGTGTCAGAAGACTCACCGGTACTCTTGGACTTCTTCCTACCAAATGCTATCGAAGTTGATGTTGATGCCGTCAGTGATGGCGAGCAGGTAGTGATCGGCGCGATTATGCAGCATATTGAGCAAGCGGGTATTCACTCTGGTGATTCAGCCTGTTCATTACCGCCTTACAGTCTCAGTGAAGATGTCCAAAATGAGATGCGCGAAGTCTGTAAAAAAATGGCTCGTGAACTCGGCGTTCGCGGTCTGATGAATGTACAGTTAGCACTGCAAGACGACGAAATCTATGTGATTGAAGTAAACCCTCGTGCATCGAGAACAGTGCCTTTTGTTTCTAAATGTATTGGCACCTCGCTGGCTAAAATAGCCGCTCGCTGTATGGTTGGCCAAACACTAGAATCTCAAGGCTTCACCAAAGAAATTGTTCCGCCTTATTACAGTGTCAAAGAAGCGGTATTCCCGTTTAATAAATTCCCAGGAATTGACCCCATTCTTGGGCCAGAAATGAAGTCAACGGGTGAAGTCATGGGTGTGGGTGAAACCTTTGCTGAAGCCTATGGTAAAGCCGAACTCGGTGCTAGCGATGAAATACCGACTAAGGGAACTGCCTTTATCAGCGTGCGTGATAGAGATAAGCATCAGTTACCTAGTTTAGCAAAAGACCTATTATCTATGGGCTTTAAGCTGGTTGCTTCAAAGGGTACAGCAAAAGTGATTACCGATGCTGGCCTTGAGGTTGAATTGGTTAATAAAGTTCAAGAAGGCAGACCGCATATTGTAGATATGATAAAAAGTGATAAGATTCATCTTATTATTAATACCACTGAGGGTCGCAAAGCCATCTCTGACTCCAGTGCTATTCGCTCTAGTGCAGAGCAACATCAAGTTTACTATACTACAACGATGGCAGGCGGAAGAGCCGTATGCGAAGCTCTCATGTTTGCTGGTGATATCCAAGTTCGTGATTTACAAACGCTACACAAGGCAATTAGCTAATGCAAAAAATTCCAATGACAGTTGAGGGTGAAGCCGCACTTCGAATTGAGCTTGAAAAGCTCAAGAAAGAAGATCGCCCAACGGTTATTCAGGCAATTGCAGAAGCCCGTGAGCATGGCGATCTAAAAGAGAATGCTGAATACCATGCCGCCAGAGAACAGCAGGGTTTTATTGAAGGACGTATCCAAGATATAGAATCAAAGCTTTCTCTGTGTCAGGTGGTGGATATTTCTCAGATGCCCGAAGGCGATCGCGTTATTTTTGGTTCAACCGTGACTATTATCAATACTGAAACTGATGATGAGGTCACCTACAAAATTGTCGGTGATGATGAAGCGGATGTAAAAGCGGGTATGATTTCCTATCAGTCACCCATAGCTCGAGCACTTATCAGTAAAGAGATTGGTGATGTGGTTAATGTACATACTCCCGGCGGCGAAGTGGAGTATGAAATTGACGACGTGATCTATAACAGCTAAATCAGTAATACCTGTTAAGCATTACTGATTGAGCAAGAACAGCATCAATGCCTTTTGTGCGTGCAAACGATTTTCTGCCTCATCCCAAACCACAGAAATAGATGTATCTTCTAGCAATTCAGCTGAAACTTCTTCGCCTCGGTGCGCAGGCAGGCAGTGCATAAAGAGTGCCTTATCTGCAGCCTTGGCCATGAGTGCATGATTGACCTGAAAACCATCAAAATGCTCTAGCCTAGTAGCCTGTTCAGCTTCTTGCCCCATAGAGGCAAACACATCTGTAGTCACAAGATCAGCATCATTCACCGCTTGCGCAGGATCATTAGTTAAAACAACGCGATCACCAGCACTCGCCACAATAGTCGCATCGGGTTCATAGCCCACAGGGCAGGCAATGCGCAATTTAAAATCAAATTGCATGGCCGCATTGATCCACGAATGACACATATTATTACCATCGCCAATCCAGGCAACCGTTTTACCCTGAATAGATCCGCGATGCTCTACATAGGTCTGCACATCGGCAAGTAACTGACAGGGATGAAAGCTATCGGTTAACGCATTGATCACTGGCACAGCAGAATGCTTGGCAAAGGTCTCAATTTTGTCATGACCAAAGGTTCTGATCATAATAATGTCGGTCATTCTCGAGATCACTCTCGCAGAATCTTCAATCGGTTCGCCGCGACCTAACTGGGTATCAGTTGGCGACAGAAATAGCGCACTTCCACCTAACTGCGCCATACCGGCTTCAAAGGATACTCGGGTTCTAGTGGATGATTTTTCAAAAATCATCGCCAATACCTTTTGCGCCAATACCGGCTGTTGGGTGTTTTCACGATGTGCTTTTTTTAACGCAATCGCAGAATCAATCACCTGATTAAGTTCAGCGGGTGAAAGGTCATGTAAGGTAAGAAAATGTCTAACAGCCATGTGCGTGACGCCTATTGGAAGTCTTTAATAAGGGGTGCCAGAATACTCACAACCTGTTGAGCTTCTTGGTCAGTCATAATCATTGGCGGTAATAGTCTGATTACCGAATCAGCGGTAACATTAATCACCAAGCCATGTTTCAGGGCTTCAGTGTATAAAGATTTACAGGGTTTAGTTAATTCAACCCCAATCATACAGCCACAGCCTCTAATATCTTTAACATGCTCAACGCCTTCTAGTGCATCGGTCAGCCCTTGCATAATAATATTACCCACTATGACCGCTCTTTGGTAAATATCACCAGATTCAATAAGCTCTACGACCTTGAGTGCAACCGCGCTAGCTAGGGGGTTACCACCAAAGGTAGAACCATGATTACCCGGTTGCATCAATTTAGCCGCCTCACCATGAGCCAGACAGGCGCCAATAGGCATGCCGTTACCAAGGCCCTTAGCCGTAGTTACTACATCAGGCTGAACACCACTGTATTGATGGTAAAAGAACATACCTGTTCTACCATTGCCAGTTTGAACTTCGTCAAACATTAGCAGCCAGTCAAGCTCATCGCACAAATCTCTTAACTGCTGAAAATAATCCGCATCAGCCAGATTTATGCCGCCTTCACCCTGAATAGGCTCCACAAAAATGGCACAGATATCAGGGTTATTATTCGCAATAGTTTTTAATGCCTCGATATCATTAAAAGGACCGCGCACAAAACCTGAAACAAGAGGTTCAAAGCCTGCCTGTATTTTTCTACTACCAGAGGCGGTCAATGTGGCTAATGTTCTACCATGGAAAGCATTATCCATGACCAATACCGTAGGTAACTTAATGCCTTTTTTATTGCCATGTAAGCGAGCTAATTTTATAGCCGCCTCATTCGCCTCCGCTCCAGAGTTACCAAAAAATACATTAGTCATACCCGATATGTCACACAATTTTTCAGCCAGTTGCTGTTGACTTGGAATCGCAAAAAAATTGGAACAATGGATTAATTCAGCCGCTTGATCAGCAATAACTTTACTAATTTCAGGATGTGAATGACCTAGACCGCAGACAGCAATGCCAGATAGCGCGTCCAGATATTTGTTACCTTTTTCATCGTACAGCCAAGCACCTTCGCCACTGACTAATGTCATGGCTTTTTCGCCGTAGGTATTCATTAAGGCTTTATCGCCCATAATCACTCACATTCAATGTTTTTAAAAAAACGAAAAAAGGGCAGTTTTGCTGCCCTTTGAATGTCAATATTATAGGAATATTTAACATTCATCGCAATAACACTCATTTAGCGTTTCTTACTTTAGCTATAAGGTTAAAAAGGGTAAAATATCCACAACAGCAATCAATACAGGGTTTTTTTAATGGATATAATGGAAACAATACGTGATCAAGTAGAAAACAATTCAGTTCTACTCTACATGAAAGGGTCACCCAATCAACCACAATGTGGTTTTTCAGCGCGAACAGTTCAGGCATTAATGGCCTGCGGGCATCGCTTCGCCTTTGTTGACGTTCTATCAAACCCAGAAATCAGAGAAAATCTGCCAAAATATGGTAATTGGCCAACCTTCCCACAGTTATGGGTAGCCGGTGAACTTGTTGGTGGTTGTGATATCGTCACTGAAATGCATGAAAAAGGTGAGTTGAAGACATTAATTGATGAAAACCTGGGTGAAGCACCAGCGGGTGAGTAATTTAAATTAAAAAAACCGCTCGCTGATTCTGATCACCGAGCGGTTTTTTTTGCCTTATTAAAAGGCAGAAACTAAGAAGATTGTGTTAGGAAGTTTTGGAAAAATAAAATTTTCGCCATAATCGTAAACCAAAGGCTAAAGAGAGTATCCAGACAAATAACTCTATCCAGTTGGGGTTACTGTTATAGCCCACAAAGCCTTTCAGAAAAACACCAATATGCCCCTTATCATGCAGAAGGTGAGTGTATTTTTCCTTGCCGTTTAAATTGTACGAATAAAAGGCAGGATTATCTGATTCGCTCAATTCAGCTTTTGGCTTAAGAATACTGTAGGGGCGTTTGATATCTTGCTTAGTCTCTAAGCCAACCGCTTGTAAATGATCACCCTTAACCAGAAATTCTTCAATTTCATGGGTACCATAAGTCATCATGCCCGAAGCAAAAACCACTAATAATAGGCTAGTAGCTCTAAAGAACGACTTAAGTTGTATGCGCTTACCCTGAACAACAATCGCATAACCAATAGCAATGGCAAGCACTAAGCCGCCCACAAAGCCGGTGTAAGAGAACGATTCAGTCATTGAGAAACTACCCATCAGGAAAATAGCGGTTTCAAAGCCTTCTCTAAAAATTGCGAAGAAAATAATTAAAAAGATTCCCCAGCCAGCACTCTCTACCGCTTGGTTAGCCTCATCTTTTAATGCAGCTGTAGCCCCAACTTGTTTTGAAAGCCAAAAAATCACATACCAGATTAAACCAGCGGTAGCGATCATAGCGACACCCTCGAATAGGGCCTCAATCGATGCATTGCCAATAGAGCTCTTTACTTGAACCAGTGCGAAGCCAGTAATAATACTCGCAACGATTGCAGCACCGACCCCTAACCATAATTGGCGGATTTCTCTATTGAGTTCCTGCTTAATAAGGAGGGTATAGATAATTCCAACGATTAGTGAGGCTTCAAGGCCTTCGCGGAACATAATAATAAATTCGTTCATAGTGGGATTGCTCTATATTTAGTTGCAAGGGTACATAAAGTTGTTATTGATCAGTTTGCCTATTTTTGATCTGAGAAATTTTACAAAAAAAACAATCTAAATGCAAATAATTATCATTTATAAAATAATTGAATACCCTGTATTTACTGAGGATTTTAGCTTTTGGTTTGGTTTAAAGGGTGAAAAAGAGCAAAATGAATAAAATAATTGTTGCAAATATAAATGATAATCATTACCATTAACAACAAATCCCAATATTGTTTTTAACTAGAGATAATTTTTATGAAAAGAGTAAGACTATTAGATGTTGCTACTTTGTGCGCATTTTTTGTTGTTGGTCCTGTTTTGGCTGAAAGTTCTGATTTTGAAGAAATTTTGGTTAAAGGTAGAGTGCTTCAAAGCGATCAAATGAACGCACTCAAAACACCCACCCCAATTATCAATGTTCCTCAATCTCTTTCGATTGTTACCGATGAAGATGTTCGAAAAAAAGGTTTCAAGGAAATAGGCGATATTGTTAGATATACCCCTGGTATTAATACCTCTTTAGGTGAGGGGCATCGTGACGCTGTAGTTTTTCGTGGCGTTAGATCCACCGCAGACTTTTATCAAGATGGCGTAAGAGACGATGTTCAATACTACCGTCCTCTATATAATGTGGAGCAAGTAGAGGTTCTAAGAGGACCTAACGCGCTATTATTTGGTCGTGGTGGAACCGGTGGCATTATAAATAGAGTGTCCAAGAAGGCAGTTAATGGTCAAGATTTCAAAACCGTAGATATTGGTGTTGATTCCTTTGGTGCGACTGATTTAGCGGCTGATGTAAACACTAATCTTAGCGATTCTGTTGCCTTCCGTTTAAATGTGCACAGTGATTCGCTAGAAAATCATAGAGATTTCTATAATGGTGATCGTTTTGGTATCAATCCTACAGTGAGTATCGCACTGGATGCAGACACTGATTTAGATTTATCCTATGAATATATTGATCATGAACGATTCATTGATCGTGGTATTCCTACCGCAAATGGTGAGCCGGTTAAAGCCTTAAGCGATATTGTATTTGGAGACAAAGATGGAAACCTTAACACGGTTGAAGCCTCTGTTCTTCGTGCTGCACTAAGCCATAGATTTTCTGAGTCAACCAAAGGAAGCCTGTCTCTAACCTCAAGTAGCTTTGAAAAAATGTATCAAAATACCTATGCTAATAGCTATGATCTTGATACTAATGTTGTAGAAATGGACGGATACCACGATCCCACTGAGAGAGATAATTTAATTCTATCGGCAAGCCTAGTTAATGAGCTTAATTTTGGGAATATGACCCATACTATCCTTACCGGTTTTGAATCAGTTAAAACAGATAATACCAATAAGCGCTTCAATACCTTATGGACAACCAATGATTGTGATGAAAGTAACTATGATAGAGAATCATTTGCAGTAGCCGATCCGATTGATTTTTCAGTTAATGCAGGTGGAGAAACTACGGCGGTTGAGTACACAACTTCCTGTGCTCTTAAATCAAGTACTGAGACAGATATCACAGTTAGTTCTTTTTACATCCAAGACCAAATTGATGTTACTGACAATCTGATGGTATTACTGGGTGGTCGCTATGATAAGTTCGACATCAAAGTTGATGATATTAAAAAGGACTCTTCAGCGGCACGAGTGGATACAGAGTTTTCACCAAGATTTGGTCTAATTTATAAGCCACAAAACAATGTATCTCTTTACTACAGTTACAGTGAAAGTTTCGCACCAAGATCCGGCGAGCAGTATAAGAAGCTTACAGGCGGAGCAGCGGGTTCTGGTGAGACTCTAAAGCCTGATTACTTCGAGAGCTCAGAAATAGGCCTTAAACTAGACCTTAACAAGAGCCTAAGTCTAACCTCTGCCTATTTTGAAAGTGAATCTGAGATTGCAGATTATGATGGAACAAGCTCAGATTATATTACTGAGAGAGGTTTATCGGTTGATGGGTTTGAACTTGAGCTAAAGGGTCAAGTTAATGAAAATCTTAATGTTGCGTTCAGCTACAGCAATGTAAATGGCGAGACTGCTGAGGGCGGACAGCCGCGAGAAATCCCAGAGTCTACTTATTCGATCTGGACAACCTATGATATTAACCCTAACTTTGGTTGGGCATTGGGTGTCATGCATCAGGGCGAGTCAGCTGTGAAAGACAACAACTCCAATTTACTACTTCCGGCTTACACTAGAGTTGATGCGGCGGTTTACTACAGTCTTGCAGATGATCTTAAACTTCAATTAAATATTGAAAATCTATCTGATGAGGTTTATTTCCCACATTCGCACAGTACACATCAGGTTGCTGTGGGTGAAGCAAGAAGTACTAGACTGTCATTAAGCAAAACTTTCTAAAAGTTTGCTAATGAGAAAAAGGGCGACTTTGTCGCCTTTTTTTTTGCCAAAATACTGTTGAGATGGAGTTAAAACTGTAAATTTTAAATAATATGGATAAGGCTATAAACACAATAAAAACATTCAATTGGTTGAAAGTTTGCCGATGTGAAACTATCCTCTGTAGATTACATTTATTCAAAACAAGTAACTTTTATTAGGAGTAACCAATATGGCTGTATTAGTAGGTAAGCCAGCACCAGATTTCACGGCTGCTGCAGTAACTGGCAGTGGTGAGATTATCGATAACTTTAACCTTGCAGAGACAATTAAGGGCAAAAAGGCTGTTATTTTCTTTTACCCTCTCGATTTCACCTTTGTATGTCCTTCCGAGCTGATCGCATTTGATCACCGTTATCAAGAATTTGTTGATCGTGGCGTAGAAGTCATTGGTATTTCGATTGATTCACAATTTTCTCACAATGCATGGCGTAATACTGACGTGAATGACGGTGGTATTGGTGCGGTTAAATACCCATTGGTTGCCGATGTTAAGCACGAAATCTGTCAAGCATACGATGTTGAGCATGCGGATGGTGTTGCCTTCCGTGGTTCTTTCTTGATTGATGAAGATGGCCTGGTAAGACATCAGGTGGTTAATGATTTGCCGCTAGGTCGTAATATTGATGAGATGCTGCGTATGATTGACGCTCTTGCATTCCATCAGGATCATGGCGAAGTCTGCCCTGCAGGTTGGAACAAAGGTGATAGCGGTATGAAAGACACTCCAGAGGGTGTTGCTGCATACCTATCAGAAAACGCTGACAAGCTTTAAGTCGTTATCGTTTTATTCTGCGCCCGCGCTGCTAGGTAGTGCGGGCGTTTTGTTTTTACTTTGATTATTTTCTGCGTTCAATCACATCATTAAAGACTTCAAAATGGTCTTTTTTACGATCACTTAAAAAGCGCTTAATTACTGCGGTCACCACTGGAAAAGCCAGTTCATCCCAAGGGATATCTTGCTCATCAAACAGCGCTACCTCCGTAGATTCAGCACTCGGACCAAAATCTAGATTGGCTAGCTGTGCGCGATAGAAAACATACACCTGATTGATGTATGGGATGTCATAAAGCGCGTAGAGTGCCGGATCAATAACTGATGCATGAGCCTCTTCTTGGCATTCTCTTAGTGCCCCCTCGAGGGTGGACTCATCATTCTCCATAAATCCGGCAGGGAGGGTCCAGCGACCCTTTTGCGGTTCAATAGCACGCTTACAAAGCAGTATTTGCTGATTATATTCAGGCAGTATACCCACAATAACCAAAGGGTTCTGGTAGTGAACAGTATTGCAGTTTGGGCAAACAAAGCGCAGTCTGTTATCTCCCTCTGGTATCTTCAGAGTAACTGGGGTGCCGCATTCTGAACAGTAATTCATAAATCCCTCAAGAATTGTTATAAAAACGTATAATGAACCTATGTTAGCCACTATTTCACAACGATTAAAACATTATATGCCCTCGGTCGTTGAATCCGAGGTTGAAAAGACTAGCGCTAAAGCTGCTGTGATGCTTCTTTTACAGGGTGATCCATTGGATCCGCATGTCATTTTAACCCAGCGCGCTAAACATCTTAACCATCATGCTGGAGAAGTGGCTTTTCCAGGTGGCATGAAAGAGCCTTGCGATCAAAATCTATTAGCAACTGCCTTACGTGAAACTGAAGAAGAAATTGGTCTAACTTCCGATAAGATAGAGTTACTTGGTATGTTGCCCTGTGATTCACCTCGGTTAAGTATGTTACGTGTGGCGCCATTTATGGGATGGGTGGCATCGCCGTATCGTTTGCAGCCGGAGCCTTCTGAGATAGCCGCAGTATTTAATTTTCCTCTCAAATTGTTATTGGATACAGGTGGCTATAAATATTTCGAGCTCAGTGAAAGAAAAATTCAATTACCCTACGTAATGTATGGGGAATACAAAATTTGGGGATTCACTCTTAAAGTTATGGTGGATATGTTAAATTTTGTTTTAGATGCGCAAATTAATTTGCGTTATTCGACGCAGCAACAGCTTCAGCAGTTAACGGCTGAATAATAGATACTAGTGAGAAGACTTTAATGGATAAATCTACATCACCCTGCATTTCAATTTGTCGACTTAATGACGAAGATGTTTGCGTCGGCTGTTACCGCACCAGTGAAGAAATAAGAAACTGGATTTATCTGGATGATGATCAGCGACAGGATGTGCTTGATAGCTGCATAGATAGAGCAGACAAAAACAATTAATTCAGTCTTAGTCTAAATACTCGATTCAGATGTAATTGGCTTAAGACAGGTTGCAGCTACTTTTTTCACGCGAGTGCCGTTAATTTCAACGGTTTCGAATTTAAATTGATTTAAAGTAAAGCTGACATTGCCGTCGGGGATACTTTCTAATTGCTCTAAAACTAGCCCATTCATGGTTTTTGGGCCATTGAGCGGTAAGTCCCACTGGGTTGCCTTATTAATTTCTCGAATAGTAGCAGTACCGTCAATTAAGAAACTACCATCATTCTGAGCCATTACCTCTTCAATACGATCAGCTTCATTGGTGGTGAAATCACCTACGATTTCTTCCAATATGTCTTCCAGAGTGACAAGACCTTGAACCTCACCGTATTCATCAACTACGATGGCAAAGCGACTACGCATTTTTTTGAAATTGAGAAGCTGTGTAGTCAACTTGGTGCTTTCGGGGATAAAGTAAGCCTCGTCAGCAAAGCGTTTAATAGCCTTGTGAGTAATAGTATCAGCGCGCAAAAGATGATTAGCTTTGCGGACATGAAAAATGCCGATAATATTATTGATATCACCCGAGTACACCGGTTGGCGGGTGTATTCACAAGAAATAATTTTCTCCATTAGGACATCAATATTTTCCTCTAAATCCAGTCCGGTAACTTCGTTGCGTGGAATCATAATATCCTCAACTGTCATATTATCGAGGTCGAGAATGGCTCTTAGCATGCCCTGATTACTGTCAGAAAGTTTATGCCCAGACAGATCAACCAAAGACTTTAACTCTTCAGAATCTAAGCTATCGTCTCTATCTTTGTTGGGGTCAAAACCTAGTAGACCAATAAAGGTATTGGTTAGCCTATTGATAGACCAGATAAGAGGGGTTAAAAGCTGTAGCAGTGGCTTTAAAATATGACTGGCCTTGAACGCAAACCATTCGGGATTTTGGGCGGCAATGGTTTTAGGTGTTACTTCGGAAAAAACTAAAACTAAAATGGTTAGTGTTGCAGTCGCAACCCAAGGGGCTGCAGCTTCGCCAACGTAATGGATAGCGAGCATGTTGGCGATAATCGCCGCCAAAATATTAACCGCGTTATTACCAACTAAAATCAGCCCAATTAAGCGATCAGGCATAGCTAGAAGCTTAGCGGCACGCCTTGCGCCAGCGCTTTTTTTGCGTTGGTGTCTTAATCGATAGGGGTTGAGTGACATCATGCTTGTTTCTGAGCCAGAAAAGAACGCCGACAAAATGAGCAGCGAAAACAATATGCCCCAAAGAAACAATGGGTGGGAACCTTCCAAAAATAGTGCCTCTAAAACTTAAGTAACCTAATGTTGAATGAGATTATGCAATATATCAACCGACAAAGGTTAATTTAATACAAGCTCAATGACGACTTTACTGCCAATATAGCCTAGAAGAATCCCTGAAAAACCAACCCAGGTCCAGTTGATAGCTCTGCGACCACGCCATCCATAAAGATGTCTGCCGAAAAGTAATACGGCATAGACCATCCAGGCGACAATGCTAAAGGCGACTTTATGTATTAGCTGTTGGGCAAAAAAGTCGTCATACACATAAAAGCCTGTAATTAGCGATAGGGTTAGCAGAACCTGACCCACCCAAATTAATTTAAATAGCAGTGCTTCCATGGTTTCAAGGGCAGGCATGGTGCGCATTAATGCGTCTTGATGCTTATGTTTTAGCTGCCAGTTCTGATAGCCCGCCAGCAGAGCTTGGAGTGCGGCAATGGCCAAAAAACTGTAGGCCAGAATAGAAATCAAGATATGCGCCTGTAAACTTAGGGGTACAAAAATATTCGCCTTTGTGCTGCTGCTAGTGAGTGCTACCAATAAAGTAATAGCTGAAATGGGAAACAGAGCTAAGTAAAGGCTATGAATAGGTTTCTGTAGGCTACTAAAATACACCAATGCATTAATCACTAAGGCCAGTAATGCAATTATTTTCATGAGGCTAAGGTCGAGCCCACCATCTTTTGAAAGTAATTGAAATGCAGCAACAGCATGAAGCACAATAGCAGCTAGAGTTATGGTTTGAAGTAAATTATTCTTCAAACCATCTCGGTTATATAGTGCAAGTAGGGTTGCTATCCATCCTATGACATAAAGTGTGATAGCACCTGAGCCAAATGCAAAGGTAGTCATAATATTATCCGTAGGTAATTGAAGCTAAGTTTGGCATATTAAGGGCTATAGGTGAAGTGTAGTGCTCAAATACTGATATAATGAAGTCATAAACCTAACGATTTGGAAAAAAAGATGGCAATGTTTGAAAACTTAAGTGAGCGCTTATCCCTGAGTCTTAAAAAAATCTCAGGAAAAGCCAGTTTAAGTGAAAGTAATATCCAAGAAACCCTGCGAGAAGTACGCGTAGCACTTTTGGAGGCCGATGTTGCATTGCCAGTTGTTAAAGACTTTATTGAATTAGTCAAACAACGTGCCGTCGGCACTGAGGTAAGTAGTAGCTTAAACCCAGGTCAGCAATTCCTGAAGATTGTTCAGGCAGAACTTGAATCGGTGATGGGGGAGAAAAATGAATCCCTCAGCCTAAATGCTCAACCGCCTGCGGTGATATTGATGGCGGGCTTGCAGGGCGCGGGTAAAACCACATCGGTAGCTAAGTTGTCACGTTACCTTGCAGAACGTGAAAAGAAAAAAGTCATGGTAGTGTCTGCGGATGTCTATCGTCCAGCGGCGATTGAGCAGCTAAAAACACTAGCCTCTGAGGTTGGCGCTGAATTTTTCCCTAGCTCACCGGATCAAAAGCCCACCCAAATTGTTAGCGATGCTATTGCGGCGGCAAAAACCAAATTTGCAGATGTCCTAATTATTGATACTGCAGGTCGTCTGGCTATTGATGAGCCGATGATGGATGAAATTAAGCAGGTTCATAAGGTTGCAAACCCGATTGAGACGCTGTTTGTAATCGACGCCATGATTGGTCAGGATTCGGTTAATACCGCTAAGGCTTTTAATGAGGCACTACCTCTAACAGGGGTTATCCTGACTAAGGTCGACGGTGACGCAAGAGGTGGTGCTGCTTTATCGGTTCGCCATGTCACGGGTAAGCCGATTAAATTTTTGGGTGTGGGTGAAAAAACTGATGCCCTAGAGCCATTTCATCCTGAGCGAATTGCATCACGCATTCTTGGGATGGGCGATGTACTCAGCCTTATCGAAGATGTAGAGCGTAAGGTTGATAAGAAAAAAGCAGAAAAGTTTGCCAAAAAAGTAGCCAAAGGAAAGCGCTTTGATCTTGAAGATTTGCGTGAGCAGCTTCAGCAAATGAAGCAGTTAGGTGGCATGGAAAGCATGATGGACAAGCTTCCAGGAATGGGCAATATGGCACAGATGACTCAGCAGAAGGATATGACGGGTCAATTTAGCAAGATGGAATACATCATAGATTCTATGACTCCCAAAGAGCGCTCTAATCCCGATATCTTAAATGGTTCTAGAAAAAGACGAATAACTCAGGGTTCTGGCACTACTATCCAAGACTTGAATCGCCTGTTGAAGCAGCATAAGCAAATGGGCAAGATGATGAAAAAAATGAAGGGTAAGGGTATGCAAAATATGATGCGTGGCCTAGGCGGCGGTATGCCTCCTGGCGGCGGATTACCCCCTGGTGGTTTCCCAAAGTTTTAGGCGGTAAAAAATCCATATTTATTCACAGAAACAGCTGCTGAATAAAGAGGTTTCCTTTCCACATTATTTCGCGTAATATACCGCGCCTTTCCTAGGGTCGTAGCATGTACCTGTGGTATGGCATTTGGATAAGATTAAATAGACAATTTGTGGCGTTATAAAACGTCCAAAAACAGGGTATCAGTAAATGGTAACAATTAGATTGGCTCGCGGTGGTTCAAAAAAACGTCCGTTCTTCCACATTACAGTTTCAGACTCACGTAAAGCACGTGATGCTCGTTACATTGAGCGTATTGGGTTTTTTAATCCTATTGCACGCGGTGGCGAAGAGCGTTTACGCATTGACTTGGATCGCGCTAACTACTGGCAAGGCCAGGGTGCTCAGGTAAGTGACCGAGTAACTTCGCTTTTGAAAGAGGCTGCTAAGCTAGCAGCATAAGAGGTTTGATCCTATGAGCAATAACTCAATTGTTCAGGGAACCCTCATTATTGGGCGCATCACTGCGGTGTTTGGTGTGCGCGGCTGGGTGAAAGTGATGTCTTTTACTCAGCAACCAGAAAAGATTTTTGATTATCAGCCATGGCAGGTTGATAAGCAGGGGCGCTATCAAACCATTGAAGTGGATGAATGGAAAATTCATGGCGATGGACTGGTGGCACGCCTTAAAGGTATTGATGATCGCGATGTTGCACGTGAATGGTGTCAATTAGATATCAGGGTAGGGCAAGATGCTCTGCCAGACCTGCAAGATAGTGATTATTATTGGCATCAGCTTCAGGGTTTAGTGGTGTATAACCATTATGGAGATAGTATCCAGAGGTTGGGGAAAGTTTCTTCGATGCTAGAGACTGGCGCCAATGACGTAATTGTTGTGACTGGTGATGCAGAGAGTATAGATCGTAATGAACGGTTAATACCCTACGCAAAACAATATGTCACAAATATTGATTTAGAGTCGCAGAAAATTGATGTTATCTGGGATCCTGATTTTTAAGAAATCAGTTATTTAACGGAGGTCTGGTTATGAAAATAGCATTGATTACTCTGTTTCCAGAAATGTTTGAAGCACTCACTGGCTACGGAATTAGTAGTCGTGCGGTTAATCAGGGGTTGGTAGAGATTTCTAGCTTTAATCCTAGAGATTATACCCATGACCCTCATGCAACTGTAGATGATCGCCCCTACGGCGGCGGTCCAGGTATGGTCATGACGATTGAGCCGCTTCGCAAAGCGATTAGCGCGGCTAAAGATTGGATACAGGGCGAACCCTTAGTGGTTTACCTGTCGCCTCAGGGCAAGGTTCTGCAGCAGAGTGCAGTCAACCAGTTTGCTACAGAGCAGTCACTAATTTTGATTGCTGGTCGCTACGAAGGAATTGATGAGCGTTTAATTGAGCTCGAAGTGGATCAAGAGTGGTCCATTGGTGATTATGTGTTAAGCGGGGGTGAATTGCCCGCAATGGTGTTTATGGATGCACTGATAAGGCAGCTGCCTGGTGCTCTTGGGCATAAAGAGTCAGCGAGTCAGGATTCATTTGCTGATGGAATTTTAGACTGTCCCCATTTCACAAGGCCTGAAAAATACCAAGGCCTAGATGTACCAGAGGTTTTACTTTCTGGTAATCATGAAAAAATTAGACAATGGCGACTTAAGCAGTCGCTGTTAAGAACGAAGCAAAGAAGACCGGATTTATTGGAAAAGCTTGAGCTCGATGATGAGCAAAAAGCCCTTCTTAAGGAATGAGAGTAATGCGCTGGCAGATGATGGCAAAGGATAAGCCATCCTCTCTGTACAGAGCTCTAAATCAGGTGGCTTGCCACCAACCAATGTATATTGAGGAGCAAAAAAATGTCAAATAAGACGACTATTATCGCTGCAATTGAAAAAGAGCAGATGGATAAGAAAATCCCTGAGTTTGGTCCAGGTGATACAGTTTCTGTAAAAGTAAAAGTAAAAGAAGGTAGCCGTGAAAGACTTCAGGCCTTTGAGGGTGTTGTTCTAGCTAAGCGTAACCGTCAGCTTAATTCAGCTTTTACTGTCCGTAAAATTTCAAATGGTATTGGTGTGGAGCGTACGTTCCAGACTTACAGCCCATTAGTGGATAGCATTGAAGTGAAGCGTCGAGGTGCTGTACGTCGCGCTAAACTCTATTATCTTCGTGATCGTTCAGGAAGATCAGCAAGAATTAAAGAAAAACTTGCTAAATAACTATCTGAAAAGGCGACCTTATAGGTCGCCTTTTTTTTAAATCTTTTTTCATCCTTCCTTACTGCAATTTCCTCAGAAAATACCATTGATAGAGTCTATGCTTAACTCATTGTAGTAGGGCGAGGTAGGCCTATCTTTAAGTAATCTTGGTAATGTCTGCCATTCATCGATGAGTTAATGACGAGGGGAAAAGGATGTTTTATACTCATATAAATAAATTGGGCGCAGGACGCATAATTAGTTGCTTCTGCGTATTAACTTTAATTAATTTTATTTCTGGCGTGGGTGAAAAGAACTGATGCATATTCTTATTGTTGACGACCACGCTTTTGTTTGTGCAGGGCTAAAAGCGACCCTGCTTGATACATTGGATGATATTCAGGTTACTACCACCGAAAGAGGTGAAGAGGTTCTATCAATTCTTGGCAAAGAAGATATTGATCTGATTATCTTAGATCTATTTATGCCGGGTGGTTATGGGGGTTTTGGGTTGATTGGTTTACTTCATGATCGATACCCCTGCCTGCCTATTATCGTGCTTTCAGCCTCAGAAAATTCAACGCATATTAGAAAGTGTTTTGAATTGGGTGTTACTGGCTTTGTTACTAAGTCTGCCCCCAAAGAAGCACTGATTGAGGCGATTGCCAAGGCATTAGAGGGTGAGCGTTATGTGCCGAAATATCTTATTGAGTCTGTAGCCGAGGTAGCTCGTGTTTTTGATGAGGTAGACTCTGGCGTTAATGTAGAAATTATTGCCGAGTTAATTACTGACAGACAGTTTGATATTTTGAGCTGTATAAGTCGTGGTCATTCAAATAAACAAATTGCCCGCGAATTAGAGCTTTCGGAAAACACGGTTAAGGTGCATGTAAGCGCTATGCTAAAATCCTTAGGATTAAGTAATCGAACACAGGCAGGAATTTTGGGCCAAAAATTAGGTCTGGCAGAGTCAGTGGATATTGAGGCGGGTGTTTAGCCGAATATTTTCAGTAAACAATAATAATATATAAGCAACTTTTTACGTTGCCTTATGAGAAAGTAATAGAGGAAGTAATAAATGAAGGATAATTCACTAAAGCTACCATTTTTGATGGTAGCGCTGTCTGCTTCGACTCAGGTTTTTTCTGCGCAAGGGCTGCTGACTGAAGAAGACATATTTGCTGAGATTGATTCGGTTACTGGCGTAACTCATCTTAAGCAATCATTAAGTCAGGTTCCAGCCGCTGTCACTATTATTGATAGGCGAACCATAGAGGCTTCAACAGCCCTTAACTTAGTGGATTTATTTCGTTTAGTGCCTGGATTTCAGGTGTATTTTCTTCATGGCAACAAGCCGGGTGTGACCTATCATGTGCCTGGTGGGGATTATTCGCGACGATTAGAAGTCAAAGTTGACGGGCGCTCTGTTTATGAGCCACTTTTGTCATCGGTAGAGTGGAATACCTTAGGTGTTGATATTGATGACATTGAATACATAGAAGTGGTTCGAGGCTCTAATACCGCGGCCGATGGCAGCAATGCGTTTATCGCTTCCTTCAATATAGTAACGCGCTCTCCGCTAGCGGATGCGGGAACTAAATTCAGTGTTCAGCATGGTAATCAAGGAATCAAGAGTCGAGCAATTTCACATTCTTCTCAATTTGACCAGTTAGCGACGCGTTTCACCTTAAAAGCTAGCGAAAATAATGGTTTTGATCTTGAAGATTATCCAGATTATGCAGGCAAAGATTTTAGTGATTCAGCTGATACATTTACTATTAGATATCAAGGTTTATGGACACCCTCGGTAACTGACAGTATTAATTTTCAATTAGGCACAGGTGATACCAAAACCACCATTGGCCCCAGTGACTATAAAAAGCGTCATTGGAAAAATAAATATCAACATTTCAATTGGAAGCGCATAGCTAATGAGTGGAGTGATGTTGAGTTAGTGCTTTACCATAATCAAATTGACTTTGTGGATAATGACGATCCATATGATGTTGCAACAGCACTTTATCTTTATGGTGCCGATGAAGAAGATGGTAAATCACTGCATCAGCGTATGGGTGGTGATCTTGTTCTGCCTTCTAATATTCAGCAAATATTAGGAAGTGGACCGAACCAAATCATTGCTCAGCCAACCTATGCTCATTTCTCTGATCGCTGGGATGCTGAGTTAAGATCGAATATTTATAGTATTGATAATTTGCGTATGAGCCTTGCCATGGGTAGTCGCCATGATAGCTTTGAAACCGAATTGTTTCTGGGCGGTCCGGGTCAGGTTAGTCAGATAAGCAACCGATTAAATGCCAATTTGGAGTGGACTGCCTCGGATGCACTGACAATAAATTTGGGTAATGCCCTTGAAAAAATAAGAAATAAAGATAATACGAATTCCTATCGCGCTGCTGCCAATTATCAACTCTCCAAAAAGCATATATTTCGATTAGCTGGGAGTCATAGTTACCGAGATCCAACGCTATTAGAAGTAAACCAAAATTCGATCTACACCTACGATAATCAAGGTGAGAAAATTACTCTTTATACTCGCGTTAAATCGGATAATGATATTGCCACAGAGAAGCAGGTTAGTCGTGAAATAGGTTATCTGGGTTTATTTGATGACAAAAAATTATCCCTTGATATTCGAATTTTTGATGAAGAGCTTACAAACCTTATTGGCGAGCGCAGAGAGCGCTTTTTAGGGCCACTTCAGGATAGCATAAATATCATTGATAACACTGAGAACGTCAAATTGAAGGGCATCGAGTGGCAACTCCAGTATAGGCCCACAAACCAATTATTGCTGAGCCTAAACCATAGCTATTTAGTGGCTGAAGGCGATAGCCGGTATGGCTATGATAAGCATGATGATGCCGCTTCTGAGAATGATCTTATTCTAGATCTAGATAAAACGGTGCCAGAGAATATGGCTAATCTACTGGTTAGCTATGAAATGCCTGGGGGGCTTAAATTCAGTGGCTCCTATCATTATAAGGAAGGTTACAAGCCAAAACCGGGTGCAGTTAGCTTACCCAGTCATTCGCGATTTGATTTGAAAGCCTCAAAGCGGTGGTTTAGCCAAAGTAATTGGATGGAATTATCGTTAACCGCACAAAATGTTGGCGATGATTATCAAGAGCATTTTTCATTTAATAAATTCGAAAGTCTCTATGTACTTGGATTTAAGCTCGGATCCAATTAACAGGCAATTAGGATGGTAACTTTTGCGGAAGAAAAAACTTATTAATGACTAAATTTATGCATATAAGAATAATTCTCAATAAGGTAGGTAAAATTTTCAACCTATCTTGTCTGTGTGTGCTTATGTGTTTTTTGTTTTTGTCTGCTAATGCCGCTAGTGCCTCCAATGACAAGGGTAGTCAAACACACGCTTTATTTGTACTGAGCAAAGATAGCACTAGCTATACCCATGTTGTTGATCTGATTGTTGCAGAATGGGCTAAAAATAATCAATACGCCATTGTTTTAAAAGAAGAGCAAAATAAATTAGAAATCATGCTCGATAAAACCGATATTGTTATCAGCTTTGGCACCAGTGCCGCTGAAACTGTGTTTAAGAATAAGTTTAAAAAACCTCATATCGTAACCTTAATAACCGAAAGTTCATTTGATAGTTTAGCCAAGCAGTATTTTGGCACTGAAGCCGTTGCGCTAGCTGCGGGTATTAGCCCTATACTCTTGGATCAGCCTTTTGAAAGAAAAATTGCACTGGCTAAAAAGTTATTGCCAAAGGCTAGTCGCGTGGGAGTTATGTTGGGTTCGGCAACAAAAGAAAAAATTACAACCTATAATAATTCTATTATAGATAGAAAGATGAAGCCGCAAACATTAATTATTGATGCTGGTAAAAACCCAGTACGCCAGCTTGATCCGATAATTAAACAAAGTGATGTATTTATACCTGTTGCCGACAGTCATCTTATTAATGTCACCACTGCGAAATGGATTTTACAGTTGAGTTATCGATACCGAGTTCCTGTTATTGGCTATTCATCAAACTTTGTTGATGCGGGGGCTCTTGCCTCTGTTTATTCCTCCGCCGAGGGTGTTGCAAAACAGACACTAGAACTTCTGGGTACTGTATTCCACAAAGACTATACTCATACTGTGCACTCGCCAAAATTCTGTACGGTGAAATTTAATACAAATGTTGCCTGGTATTTGAATCTAACCATTCCGGATGAACTTGCAATTGAAGCCGGTCGATGTGAGTTATGAAGCTCCCTTTTGATCACAACAGCATCTCAAGCCGATTAATCTTTACAGGGCTTTTACCATTAGCGCTTCTAAGTATTTTAATGGCATTTTATTTTATATCTAACCAGCGTGCAGAAATGCTCAGTAATCTTCATGATACTGGTCATATTGCAGTGCGTCAGGTGTCTCAAAACACAGCATTTGCACTCTACGCAGGTGATCGAAAAAGACTGGATGCGCTAAGTTATGCAACCTTAGAGACGCCTTCAGTTGAGGGTGTCGTTTTTTATAGCTACAAAGATAATGAACAAATAAAAATTGGCAGTATCGGCCCATCTAAAGGGGAAATACCAGCAAATATTGATATTAGCGTACCCTTCGAAATGGGGGGTTATTGGTATTTTTATTCAGAAATAATCTCTGAGCGCTCACCTATAATGGATTTTGCAGAGGAGGTTGAATATGAGCCTGAAAAAATCGGTTGGGTACTTGTTTCCCTGAGTGACAAAATTCTTCGTCAAAAAGAACGGAGTTTTATCCTAACCGCGGCAACAGTGGTTTTATTAAGTTTATTGTTAGCTTTCTGGCTGTCTATTCGCATCAGCCGAACCGTTTCGGAGCCGCTGGAAACACTTAAAGATGTTGTTGGGAAAATGGAGGCCGGGGATTTAAATCCCGTGGCCAATGAAACGGGAATTTCTGAGTTAGCCAAATTGGCGCGAGGCATTAACGGTTTGGCGGATAGTGTGCGCCAATCCAATCAATTGATGCAAAGTGAAATTGATCGAGCCACTCAAGAACTCAAGAAAACGTTGACTGATCTTGAGAAAGCGATGCGAACTAAGGATCAATTTTTAGCCAGAATGAGTCATGAACTCAGAACGCCTCTAACCGCGGTTCTTGGGTTCTCTAAAATGCTGCATGATGAAGGAGAGGAACTTAACCGTAATGAGCAGCTAAGAGTGATTCAGCGATGCTCAACGGTTCTTCTAACCATGATTGACGATGTGTTGGATTTTTCTCGAGCAGAGCGAAGTGGCTTTACCTTGAATATTGTCGCCTTCGAGCTTGATACGTTAGTGGAAGATTTGAATACTTTATTTACACGAGAGGCAAACAATAAAAATCTTAGCTTAAATATAGATCTGGATAACACTGTACCTGTTTATCTATTTGGCGACCCAGTTCGGTTGGCTCAAGTTATTAGCAATTTACTCAATAATGCGATTAAGTTTACTGAATCTGGATCAATAGCCCTAGCGATAACTATTCAACAGACTAAAGAGGATAAAGTAGTCTTAAAGTTTGTTATTACAGATACGGGTAAGGGTATTGCTAAGACAAAAATCCCCAGCCTTTTTGATCCATTTATTCAGGAAGATACTTCTATTAACCGTCGCTATGGTGGCAGTGGTTTGGGGCTATCAATCGCTAAGCGTCTAGTGGTTGCTATGGGAGGCGACATCAATATTGATAGCGAAGTCGGTCAGGGAACAACGGTTGCGTTTACCTGCGAGTTTACTCACAACGAAAATGCTATTGTGGAACAACAAAATGAAGATATTAATCAGCAGCTAGCGGGTAATAGATTATCTGGTGTCAGTATTTTGGTTGCTGAGGATAATGAGTTTAATCAGCAGCTTTTAGTCAAACTTTTAGAGCATCATGGTGCAGTTTGTAAGGTGGCTAATAATGGTCAAGAGGCTATTAGTATGTCAGCGGCTGATATTTTTGATGTGATACTTATGGACCTTCATATGCCAATTATTGATGGCATGGAAGCGACTAAAAATTTGGTAAAGAATGTAGGTAGCCCACCTATTATAGGTTTAACTGCGGATATTACGGATTCAGTAAAGCGTCAGTTAATGGATGCGGGAGCAAAAAGTGTCGAGCAAAAACCCATTGATGAAATCAAATTATTGAATACAATTTCAGAGGTTTTGGAGCCAGAACCAAAGCAAACTCAATTCTCAGGGGAGGGAATGCTGTCTTCAGTAATCCCGGTTGCGGATTTAAAAAAAGAAATCGAAAGGAATCTAGATAACCTTGAAACGAGTTTTCGAGACAGCGATCAGGCTGCAATAAGTTCCTTACTTCATGATCTGATGGGGTTTTGTGGGTTATATGGTATATCTGAAATTCGCGACTTAGTGGTTGAGCTTAAGAACTCAGAGATGGATTCAAGGGATACTGCTAGTAAAGGTTTCGAGGTAATTAATCGAATACGTCAATATATGAAAACGTCGGCTAAATTCAAATCCACTGAATCTGTTTAATAAATCCAGTACAGAAGAATTAGTACATCCGTATTAACGCATCAGTGTAATATTAATTTGGTTGATTATGTTCTAAATTTACTAGTACAGGATCAACTGTCCCAGTAGGAAGCTTTAAATGGATTTACATTGGTTAGCAAGCACAAACCCCAACACCATTGTTAAGTCTCTGCAGTTTCATCTTTTCGGTCAAAAAATTTGTTCGATGGATGTCGGGGCTGTTGTTTCATGGTAGTCATCATATGGCAACAGGGTAGTTGCTATGTACCATAGATGGTACAGGTTGATCTTGTTATTTACTCCCTCTTTAAACCTCGCTCCCGCGAGGTTTTTTTTATCAAAAATAAACTTTGTATAAAATTTACAAGAAGTTCTTCTCTCTAAGCCGTATCCGTCATAGACTGTTAAAAATTTAATTTGGATAAATATGAAAAAAACCAAGTCCAACAAGGATGCCTTTGCCGATCGAGAAGCATCTAAATATGAAAATCCTATTCCGAGTCGAGAATTTATTCTAGATTTTTTGGAGCAGAGTATTGGCCCATTGACCCATGAAGCTGTCTGTAAGGCTTTAGAGCTTTATGATGCTGATCAGGTTGAAGCCATGCGCCGCCGACTCAATGCGATGGAGAGAGATGGCCAGGTTGCACGCAATCGACGTGGCGGGTTTGGCACTCTAGGTAAGCTGAATTTAGTGAAGGGTCGCGTGATAGGTCATGCTGAGGGCTATGGCTTTGTAGCGCCGCTAAGCGGTGAGGGTGATGACATTTATCTGTCTAGTGCTCAGATGCGCCGAGTTTTTGACGGCGACATTGTTCTTGTACGAATTGCAGGCTGGGATCGTCGAGGCCGTCCCGAAGGGTCTTTAGTCGATGTTGTAGAGCGCTCAACACAACAACTTGTGGGTCGTTATTTTCGTGAAAGCGGAATTAATTTTGTGCGGCCAGATAACCCTAGAATCAGCCAAGATATTTTAATTACCGGTGAGCGGCCCTGTTCAGCTGAGCCGGGCCAGATCGTTGTTGTAGATATCTTAGAGCCGCCCACGCGCAATAATTTACCGGTTGGCTTTGTGTCTGAGGTATTGGGTGAGCATTTGGATCCAGGCATCGAAATTGATATGGCAATCCGTAACTACGGCATTCCTCATCAGTGGTCAGATGACCTGGTAGCAGAAACGGATGAAATACCATCCGAAATTACTCATTGTGACAATAGAATTGACCTAAGATCTGTTCCACTTATTACCATTGATGGTGAAGATGCCAGAGACTTTGATGATGCGGTTTTCTGTCAGCCACTAGAGGGCGGCGGTTGGCAGTTAATTGTCGCTATTGCCGATGTATCTCATTACGTTTACGTGGGCTCAGCACTGGATAAAGAAGCTTTTTCGCGCGGAAATTCTGTTTATTTTCCAAATCATGTTGTCCCGATGCTGCCGGAAAAGCTATCTAATGGCTTATGTTCTCTGAATCCTGCTGAGGATCGGTTCTGCATGGTCTGTGAAATGCAGATTAGTGACAAAGGGATTATAGAGGGTTATCAGTTTTACGAAGCCATGATGCACTCCCATGCACGCATGACATACACTCAGGTTGCACAAATAGTTTCTGAGCAAAACCAACAGGAAGAGTCTGCCGTGAGACAGCAATTTTCAGCCATATTGCCTCAGGTTGATGCTTTACAGGGTCTTGCGCAGCAGTTACAAAAACGTCGAAGTCAGCGTGGTGCTATTGATTTCGATACTCAAGAAACCCGTATTCTTTTTGATAGTAAGCGCAAAATTAACCAAATTATTCCCGTTGATAGAACCGATGCTCATCGGTTAATTGAAGAATGTATGCTGTGTGCCAATCTTTGTGCCGCAGAATTTTTACAAAAGTCGAAATTACCCGCCTTATATCGTGTCCATGAGGGCCCTAGCGAGGAGCGATTAATATCTGTTCGCGACTTTTTAGGTGAATTAGGTATAGGTTTAGGGGGTGGCGATGATCCAATGCCAATGCATTATAGGCAGGTACTAAATGGCGTTAAACATCGCGATGATGCACAGATTATTCAGTCTGTCTTATTAAGGTCTATGAGCCAAGCAGTGTACCAATGTGAAAACTTAGGTCACTTTGGTTTAGCATTTGATGCCTATACGCACTTCACCTCACCTATTCGAAGATATTCAGATCTGTTAGTCCATCGTGCTATTCGCAGTTTGATTAAAAGTGGTAAAAAATCGCCACATATTCGTCGACCTAATGATTCTTCAGCTGATGATAAGCAGGTTTACTATCCCTATGAGTTGGGTTCTCTTGAAGAGGTGGGTCAGCACCTTTCGGTGACCGAGCGCCGTGCTGATGAGGCTACCAGAGATGTGGTTAATTGGCTCAAATGCGAGTTTCTTATGGACCGTGTGTCCGAGCAGTACACTGGAGTAGTCAGTGCAGTCACTGGTTTTGGCTTGTTTGTTATGCTGGATGAGTTGATGGTTGAAGGGCTGATTCATGTGACCGGCCTACCAAAGGATTATTATCATCATGAAGCGACACAGCATCGTATGGTTGGTGAGAGAACCGGTAGAGTCTTTCGCTTAGGCCAAAAGGTTCGCGTTCAGGTGGTTCGTGTTAATCTAGAAGAAAGAAAGATTGATTTTGAGCTTATCGACACAGGCTCAAAGGAAACCCAAAACCCTAAAGCAAAATCAACTAAAAAACAGCATGATGATAGGCCAAAAAAAAATAGAGCTAAGAAATCATCTAAGAGTCGACGCAAGCCCGACGGTAATACCAATAAGGCAGGTGCTAAACGAAAGCGAAAATCTCGGCGTTAAGCTTTAAGGTGGCTGGGAATGAGCTCATTGAGTAATGCGCCGATATAGTCAATAAATACGGTGCCTATATCATGGGTATAAAAATCGGCATCGCTACTACCAAGAGCGAGTATACCAAGGGGTTCCGATGAGTTTAGTGGCAGTGCTATCACTGAGCCTATACTCGTGGCAGGCTGCTTGAAGAGAAGTTTCATTTGCTCTTCTCGCAGAACCCCGCTAACCGCTTTTTGCGCGTTTAAGAGGCTACTTATTTTTGATTTTGCGTCTTCTTCTGAGATCAGATTAGCCGAAGTTTTGGATGTAAATGCACCCTTATCTATTAGGGTTAGGCTGTAAAACTCAGTATTAAAGTCATTTTTAAGGCTAGTATCTAGTGCCTCTATCAGGCTGTTAAGGTCTTTAGCCTGTATAAGTTTGAGCACTAGTTGATTGGTTTTAGCCAGCAATTGGTCGTTGTTTTTTGCAGTGCCAATCAGCTGTTCGACCTGTGCACTTATGGCTTTATTTTTATCGCGCATAATAGTGATTTGGCGTTCAACCAGTGAAATAGCTTTGCCACTATCGTGAGAGACGTTAATAGCCTCTAGAATATCGGGGTTTTCTTCGAAAAAATTCGGGTGGCCAGTTAAATAATCACGCACTGATTGCAATTCTTTTGCCTGCGCTTTTTTAGTTGTCATAGTTTAATCTTTCCGTGAAAAACAGTTTCTGCAGGACCGGTCATAAGGATAGGCTGGTCTTCTCCCTGCCACTCAATGGTCAGCTTGCCGCCCAGCAGTTGAATTTCAATAGTATTATCTACCAAACCCTGCTGAATAGCCGCTACTGCAGCTGCACAGGCTCCAGAGCCACAGGCCTGAGTTTCACCTACACCGCGCTCATAAACCCGCAGTGCAATATTTTGGCGATCAATTATCTGCATAAAGCCTACATTGACACTTTCTGGGAAAATTTCATGCGCCTGAATAAGTGAACCGATGGTTGTTACGTCTGCATGATCTATATCTTCAATCTGAAGTACTGCGTGAGGATTGCCAACGGATAGAGCGGCAATCTGCAGACTACTGTTGTTGATATCAATAGTATATAAGTCGTTCTGTTGGTCAGATAGCAAGGGTATATCCGCAGGGATAAAACTGGGTGCGCCCATGTTAGCGGTGATCATATTTTTGGAATTGGAATGTATTTCCATAACGCGATTTTTGGTTTGTATGCGTACAGTTTTTTTACCAGATAGCTGCTGATCTGCAATGTATCGTCCAATGCATCGAGCGCCATTGCCGCATTGCTCAACTTCGGAGCCATCGCAATTAAATATGCGGTAGTTAAAATCGATATTTTTGTCTGTAGGGGGCTCAATAACTAGCACCTGATCACAGCCAATGCCTAAATTACGGTTAGCTATACGCTTGATGATCTCTGTCGTCAGTCTGATACTTTGACGAACAGCATCGAGCACCACAAAGTCATTGCCTAAACCATGCATTTTGGTAAATCTTGTCTGCATTCTGCGACGCTCCATTAGGATTCTTCTATCAACTGTTCACCGCGAACAAGATCCTCTAGGGTTTCTCTGGCTCGCACTAGATGAATTTTTTCATTGTCGATCATCACTTCAGCGACTCTCGGGCGGCTATTGTAATTAGAGCTCATGGTGAAGCCATAGGCGCCTGCAGATGAAAGATACAGATAATCACCCTCAGATATTGATAATGCTCTATCTTTGGCTAAAAAGTCGCCAGTTTCGCATACCGGGCCAACAACGTCGTAAATTGCATTGTGCTCGCATTCTGTGGCCACTGTATTGATGTCCATCCAGGCGTCATACAGGGCTGGTCGCAACATATCGTTCATAGCGGCATCTACGACGGCAAAGTTTTTATCGCCATTTTTCTTAATCACCTGCACCTGCATTAATAGGATACCTGCATTGGCAGTAATAGAACGACCCGGCTCCATAATCAGTGTTTCAGTGCGGCCTTCTAGTAAGGGAGCTAGAGCGTCCATATAGCTCTCTAAGGAGGGTACTACTTCATTTTGGTAGCACACACCTAAACCACCACCAATATCCAGGTGATGGAGTTTTATACCAGCGTCAGCAAGACGATCCACCAAAACTAAAAGGTGTTTCATGGCATCTATAAACGGCGTGATATCGGTAAGCTGTGAGCCAATATGGCAGTCGACACCTACCACCGCGATACTGTCCATCTGTGCCGCCTGTTGATAGACATCAAAGGCTCGACTGATGTCGATACCAAATTTATTTTCTTTAAGGCCGGTAGAAATATAGGGGTGAGTTTTGGCATCTACATCTGGATTGACTCTCAGTGAGACTGGAGCGATCTTATTGACTTCAGCAGCAGTCTTATTTAATAACCTAAGTTCAGATTCAGATTCAACATTAAAACAGTGAATACCCACTTCCAGTGCGCGACGCATTTCATCGGCTGTTTTCGCCACACCAGAATAAACAACCTTAGTTGGATCGCCGCCGGCCATTAATACACGCTCTAATTCGCCAGCAGAAACAATATCAAAGCCCGCGCCTAGCTTGGCAAGGGTTTGTAACACAGCAATATTGGAGTTGGATTTTACGGCATAGCAGATAAGATGATCGCGTGAAGCTAAGGCGCGCTGATAACTAAGAAAGTTATCACTAATGGCTGCTTTACTGTAGGCATAACAGGGCGAGCCCTGTTGTTCGACGATGGTTTTTAATGGCACCTGTTCCATTATTCGCTGGTTGCCAACTGTTTTAACTGAGCTATGCATGCTTATTTAGACTCCGCATTTTGTGAGGATGCTGTTTCATCCGGTAAGTATAGGTCACCCGTATTACCGCAGCTAATGAGGCCGCAGACTAGCAAAAGGCAAAGAAGCATAGGGAATCGTTGATGCATGTTCTGTTTCCATGGAAAAAGCAGTAGTATAGCGGTAGTAACCAACCACACTCAAACAATTATGCACAGCAGTTGCTGACAGGTATTTTTAACTATGACTGAAGCCCAGTTTAACCAAATCGTCGACGAGCTCATGTTTTCAATCGAAGAAAGTATTGATGATAGCGGTGCGGATATAGATTACGAAAATACTGCCGGTATGTTGACCATTACCTGTGAAGCTAATGGCTCGCAAATTATTTTATCCCGCCAGCCAGCATTAGGTGAGGTTTGGCTGGCTGCAAAGTCAGGCGGCTTTCACTTTAAATTAGACGCTGAATCCACCAAGTCTTTGTGGCGCAATACTGTTAGCGGCGAGCCTTTGATAGAGATGTTGACCGCTGCCTGCCTTGCCCAATCCGGTGAGCAGGTTAACTTCGACTTTTAACTAGCTCTAATGCGCGTTTGGCTGCAGCTCTCACCTGTTCTGGCGCTGTTCCACCCTGGTGGTTTCTGGCGGCTACTGAGCCTTCTAATGTAAGAACTTCAAAGACGTCTTGGTCGATAAGGTCTGAGAAGCTTTGCAGTTCTTCGAGGCTCATCTCAGATAAATCTTTGTTGTTTTCGATACCATAGGCAACTGCATTGCCCACTACTTCGTGAGAGTCTCTGAAAGGAGTGCCCTTGCGGACCAAATAGTCTGCCAAGTCGGTTGCTGTTGAGAACCCTCGGCGTGCAGCTTCGTACATAGAATCATGATTAGCCTGAATGGCGGGGATCATATCGCCAAAGGCGCGCAGACAGTCTTGAATGGTATCCACGGCATCAAATAGGGGTTCCTTATCTTCTTGGTTATCCTTGTTGTAAGCCAGAGGTTGTGACTTCATAAGGGTCAGTAAAGAAATAAGCTGTCCGGTAACTCTGCCGGTTTTACCTCTCACCAATTCTGGGACATCGGGATTTTTCTTTTGCGGCATAATCGAAGAACCCGTGCAAAAGCGATCAGGAAGATCAATAAACTGAAACTGTGCCGAGGCCCAAAGAATTAATTCCTCAGAAATACGCGAAAAATGTGTCATTAAAAGACTGGCAAATGCACAAAACTCAATAGCAAAATCACGATCACTGACAGAGTCCAAAGAGTTTTCTGAGGGCTTAGAAAAGCCAAGCTCATTGGCGGTATAGTCTCTATCAATAGGATAGCTGGTGCCTGCAAGTGCTGCCGAGCCTAATGGACTTTGATTGAGTCGTTTGCGGCAATCGCAAAGCCGCTCATAGTCGCGCTGAATCATTTCGTTCCAAGCTAAAAGATGGTGCCCAAAGGTCACTGGCTGAGCAGTCTGCAAATGGGTAAAGCCAGGCATAATTGTCGACGCTTCATTGCTGGCAAGTTCAATAATATTCTTCTGTAGTTGGCTTATTTGTGGCTTGATAGTATCAATTTGATCGCGCAGCCAAAGACGAATGTCAGTAGCAACCTGATCATTTCTGGAGCGGCCGGTATGCAATTTTTTGCCCACAATACCGATGCGTTCAGTGAGCGCCGCTTCAATATTCATATGAACATCTTCAAGAATCTGTGACCAGACAAATTGCCCCTGATTAATTTCCTCACCAATTTGTTCAAGACCATCAATGATTTGCTTGAGCTCATCAGCAGTGAGAACACCTACTTTGGTCAGCATCTTGGCATGGGCAATAGAGCCTTGAATATCCTGCTGGGCTAGACGTTGATCAAAGTCAACGGATGCAGTAAAACGTGCTACGAATGTATCTACTGGCTCGTTAAAGCGCCCGCCCCAAGAGGCATTAGTCGCTGAATTATCGCGCTTATCACTGTTTTTCTTATCAGATTTACTCATCGAGTTTTTTGCCCAAAAGATGTAATTTGGAGCGATTATAGCTAATCCTGATGCTTGGGGGCTAGAAGTTAGCCCAGATCCATGGGTTTTTTTTTAATAAACCGCTGGTTTTAAAAGGTTTACTCTGACAAATTGGCTGAAATTGATGATAATGTCAGCCTAGACGTTAAATTAGGTTAAAGCCGTGACCAAAAAAATTCGTATAGCCACAAGAAAAAGCCCCTTAGCTTTATGGCAGGCTGAATATGTTAAGGCTGAATTGCTTCATTATCATCCTGGTTTGCAGGTTGAGTTGGTGGCAATGAGTACCCGTGGAGACAAACTATTGGATGCTCCTTTGGCTAAGGTCGGTGGAAAAGGGTTATTTGTTAAAGAGCTTGAGCTGGCAATGCTGGAGGGCAGGGCAGATATTGCCGTGCATTCAATGAAAGATGTGCCCATGGAATTTCCTGAGGGGTTGGGCTTGCAGGTCATCTGTGAGCGAGAGGATCCCACGGATGCCTTTGTATCAAATAACTATCCCGATCTTTCTCAGTTACCCGATAATGCGGTTGTTGGCTCTTCTAGCTTGCGTCGCCAAACTCAAATTCGTGCGCAGTTTCCAAATTTACAAATTAAAGATTTGCGCGGCAATGTTAATACCCGATTAGATAAACTGGATAATGGGGAATATGACGCGTTGATTCTTGCTAGTGCGGGATTAATTCGTTTGGATATGAGTCATAGAATCGCCTCTAGACTGAATACTGAGCTCTGCCTGCCTGCGGGTGGTCAAGGTGCTGTGGGTATTGAATGCCGATCTAATGATGAGGCTATTTTAGCGCTTTTAAGCCCTTTACATCACCAGGATACAGCTAGCTGTGTGATAGCTGAGCGTGCACTAAATCGTCGATTACAGGGGGGCTGTCAGGTGCCCATTGCCTGTTTTGCAGAACTTTCATCTGATCGTCAGTCGATAGGTGTTAGAGGTCTAGTGGGTAGTGTTGATGGTCAGAAGATTTTACAGTCCCAGCTATCTGGCCCTGTGGCTAAAGCGCAACAATTGGGTGAAGCCTTGGCAGAGCAGCTGCTCGAGATGGGAGCCGGTGAAATACTTAGCGAAGTACTAGGTAATCAGTAATGCCTAATAAGTCGGTATTAGTGGTTAGGCCATTGCGTGAGGAGGATGCATTTCTCAAGTTGCTGGATCAGGCTGGGGTTCCTTTTAATTACATCCCCATTATGAGTATTGACCCTGTAGCGGCAGACAGTGATGATTTTGCTCGCGCAACCCGTTGTATCAATGGGTTAGATCAGTTTGATCAGGTAATTTTTATTAGTGCTAATGCCGCGGAAATTGGCTTGCCAATGATTGCTCAGCGTTGGCCTGAAATACCAAAAAATACAGAGTTTTTCGCGGTGGGTCAGCAAACTGCCGATATTTTTTCAGCCTTTGATTACCCTGTTAGCTATCCAAAGCATCAACCTAATACCGAAGGTTTACTGCAAGAGCTTGCGCAATTACAAGATTTAACAGCCCAGTCAGTGCTTATTTTGCGCGGCGGCAGTGGCAGGCAGACATTAGGTGATGAATTAGTAAGGCGTGGCGCTCAGGTAACCTATGCTGAGTTATACCAGCGTAATATAGATTCTAAACATCTTATCGAAGCGCAAAATTTTGCACCACAGGCTAGCTGTGTAGTTGTTCATAGCGGTGAGTTGTTGCAAGCGATGGGCGTGCCCGCTGATAAGCATATACCCCTGGTAGTCCCCAGTGATAGAATTGCGCAATTAGCTCAAGAGATGGGATACCAGAGCGTACAGGTTGCCCAGAATGCCTTGCCTTCTTCGATGTATGAAGCAGTTGTGCAAGCGCTTTAATTTAAGAATTGAGAAACAAGTGAAAATAATTATATGAAAGCATCGATTTTAGCCAAACTGGATAACCTTGATGACCGCTACCAAGAGGTTGCTGCATTATTAAGTGATTCAGAGACAATTGCAGACCAAAATAGGTTTAGAGATTTGTCAAAAGAATATGCTGAGTTAGAGCCGGTGGTTAAGGCCTATGTAGACTATCGTGACGTGATTAATAATCTTCAAGAAGCCAAACTCCTACTTAAAGATTCAGATCCTGATATGCGGGCTATGGCACAGGATGAGCTTGCGGAAGCCGAATCTCAAAGGGAGCCTCTAGAGTTAGATCTTCAGCGACTATTACTTCCAAAAGATCCCAATGATGATAAGAATGTTTTTTTGGAAATTCGTGCGGGTACTGGGGGTGATGAAGCGGCTATTTTTTCGGGTGATCTTTTTAGAATGTACAGTCGCTTTGCCGAAGGTAAGGGCTGGAAGGTTGAGGTCATCAGTGAAAGCGAAGGGGACCATGGCGGTTACAAAGAGATTATTACTAGAATCGTTGGCAAAGGGGTTTATTCGCTACTCAAGTTTGAATCTGGTGCCCATCGTGTTCAGCGAGTGCCTGAAACTGAATCTCAGGGTCGAATTCATACCTCAGCCTGTACGGTAGCGGTTATGCCCGAAGCGGATGAGCAGGATGCGATCGAGATTAATAAAGGGGATTTACGTGTGGACACATTTCGTGCCTCGGGCTCGGGTGGACAGCACGTCAATAAAACCGATTCAGCTATTCGTTTGACCCACCTGCCTACAGGTATTGTTGTGGAATGTCAGGACGAACGTTCACAGCATAAAAATCGCGCCAAGGCGATGTCAGTGCTTCAGGCGCGTTTAAATAATGCGCAATCTGATGCGGCGGCTCAAGAGCAGTCCGAGCAACGCAAAAATTTAGTCGGTAGCGGCGATCGCTCTGAACGCATTCGAACCTATAACTTCCCACAGGGGCGAGTCACAGATCATCGAATTAACCTAACTCTGTACAAGTTAGGTGAGGTTGTGGAGGGTAGTCTGGGTGAAATTGTTCAGCCCTTGATTAATGAGTTCCAGGCCGAACAGCTTGCCAGTCTAGCCGACTAACAGCCGTCTATTATGGCTAATGTTTCCGATCTTCTAAAATATTCTGATCAGCTGCAATCCACCAGTGATTCAGCGCAGTTGGATTGCGAGCTATTACTCTGTTACGTATTGGATGTTGATCGAGCCTGGCTGCGAACCTGGCCGGAAAAACCAGTTTCACAGTCTTTAGAGGCTAAGTTTTGTGCTCTGCTTGAGCGCAGAATTCAGGGTCAGCCAATTGCTTATCTTGTGGGTTCTCGTGGATTCTGGTCGATGGATTTGCAAGTTTCACAGGATACCCTGATACCGCGACCCGAAACTGAGTTGCTAGTTGAGCTTGCATTAGGCCTAAGGTTGCCTAAAAAAAGCTATGGATTGGACTTAGGCACCGGCACTGGTGCTGTTGCCTTAGCCTTGGCGACTGAACGACCCGATATGAATTTTATCGCGGTGGATTATCAGGTTGGCGCGGTTAGTTTGGCTAAAAAAAATTGCCAAGCTCTAAGGCTTCCCAATGTTAATATTTTTCAAAGTGACTGGTTTGACTCTGTGCCGTTAACAGACAATCAATTTGATTTGATTGTTAGTAATCCACCCTATATTTCTGCAAATGACCCTCATCTTCAGCAGGGTGATGTTCGCTATGAGCCTAACAGTGCATTAGTTTCTGGTATTGATGGCCTGGATGATTTGAAAAAAATTATTACTAAAAGCCCATGTTACTTAAGATCCGATGGCTGGCTGTTACTTGAGCATGGTTTCGATCAGGCACCTGCTGTTGTGCGTCTTATGATCGAGGCTGGCTTTCAAAAAGTCGTAACCCACAAAGATTATAATCAGATAGACCGTGTGACCCTAGGGCAATGGGTATAAATTCAACTGTGACTTTTTCATTTGATCGAAGGCGATAAAAATATGATCGAAAAGAACAGACAGGGCAGGGTTGGTTATTTTTTAAGCGGTTTAGGTGCATTTCTGCTACACTTGCCGCAAATTTACCATCGTGGCAAATGGATTTAGGCTATTCGCCAGTATAAAAAACAAACAAAGTATCTATTAACTTGACTAATAATTCTGAACAATCAAAAGACCAGCCGTCGCAAAAAACCTCTGCACCAACTGAGGCTGGCAAAAACCGAAGATCATCAAAATCTAATCGTCGAAAATCTCCAAAGTGGGATATTTCTCAGTTTGTTGTGGCCCCGCAAGAGGGAAAGTCTCGATTTCATGATTTTGATTTACCCACAGAGCTTATGCAGGGTATTCATAAAATTGGTTTTGAATATTGCACGCCCATTCAGGCTGCTTCATTACCCCACACTCTGCATGGTTATGATCTGGTAGGTAAGGCACAGACGGGTACAGGTAAAACAGCGGCCTTTTTATTGAGTATTATTGCTGACCTAATCAAGCATCCTGTTGAGGGTGATCGCTATTTAGGTGAGGCTAGAGCCATGATTATGGCACCTACTAGAGAACTGGCTATTCAAATTGCCGATGACGCATCAAATTTGGTAAAGCATCTTGATTTGGGGGTTCACTGTTTGGTCGGTGGCATGGACTATGGCAAGCAGTTATCAAAACTCCAACGCAGGCACTGTGATATTTTGGTGGGTACACCGGGGCGCCTTTTAGATTTTGCTAATAATCGAGATATTTACCTAGATCAGGTAGAGGTTCTGGTAATTGATGAAGCCGATCGCATGCTTGATATGGGATTTATCCCTCAGGTTAGACGTCTTGTGCAGCTAACGCCAAAGAAAGAAGACCGTCAAACACTCTTATATTCAGCGACATTTACCCCCGAGATTATGCGTCTTTCTCAGTCTTGGACCTTTGAGCCGGTGACGGTAGAGATTGATGCGGAAAAGATAGCCACTGATACGGTTGAGCAGAAAATCTACATTGCCTCTACTGAGGAAAAGATGATTTTACTGCAAAATATTTTGCGATCAGATGAGGTAGATTCGGTGATGGTTTTTGCTAACCGAAGAGATATCTGTCGAACATTGCATGAAAAACTTCAAAAGCAGGGCTTTAAAGTCGGTATTCTGTCGGGAGATGTTCCGCAAAATCGTCGTATGAAAGCATTGGAATCATTCAAATCTGGTGCGTTAAAGATAATGGTGGCTACGGATGTGGCTGGTCGAGGTATTCATGTTGACGGTGTCAGCCATGTGATTAATTACACCCTGCCGGAAGAGCCTGAAGACTATGTGCATCGGATTGGCAGAACCGGTCGTGCTGGAAAAACAGGAACTTCAATCAGCTTTGCCTGTGAAGACGATGCCTTCCGTTTAGAGCCCATTGAGAAATTGTTAGAGACCAAGCTTAATTGTGTAATGCCAGACCTTGCCCTTCTTGAGCCGCCAAAAACTAAAGCTTAAATCGAGCGGATGTTTTTGGTGTTCAGGCGTGGCGCATCAGTCTTTGTTTCTGGCGACCCCAGTCTTTCTCTTTAGAATCCATGCGTTTGTCGTAGGCTACCTTGCCCTTGGCTAGGGCAATTTCACATTTTACTAAATGACCTTTCCAGTAAAGAGTGGTGCAGACACAGGTTCGGCCCTTCTGTTTAATGGCATCCTCAATTCTTTTTAATTCACGCGCGTTTAACAGTAGCTTGCGTGTTCTTGTGGGCTCAGTGACATAATGGGTTGAAACTGTATTTAACGGCGTGATATTAGTTCCTATTAGCCATGCCTCATTATCTTTCACAAACACATAGGTATCTGTCAGATTAACACTGCCGCCGCGCAAACTTTTCACTTCCCAACCCTGCAGAGCAAGACCTGCTTCGAACTTCTCCTCAATAAAGTAGTCATGTCGAACTTTACGGTTTTGGGCAATTGTGTTGGATTGCTGTTTAGGTTTCTTTTTACTCATGTTGCGATTATACGTTGACCATTGATTTTGTCATGACAAATTAAACTATTTATCTCAATCGTTTATGCTTATTCATACAGTCATTAATAAAAATCTACAATATTAGGTCAGAGCTGTAAAAATGTTTACAATTTAGCCTTCAATGATTAGGAGTTGATATGGCACTTCAACAAAAAGGCATGCATGGCGCTTGGGTCAGTCGCTGGACTTTTATTATGGCGGCAACGGGTTCAGCCGTCGGGCTGGGGAATATGTGGAAATTCCCTTATGTTGCAGGCAGTAATGGCGGTGGTGCTTTTGTGCTGGTGTATCTTGCCTGTATTTTGCTTATTGGTGTGCCGGTTATGATGGCCGAGGTTATGCTGGGCCGTCATGGGCGAAAAAGTCCAATTAATTCTGTGAGTGATATTGTGGATGAAAGCGGAGCTAACCGCCGGTGGGCTTATTTAGGTTGGTTGGGGGTTGTGGCTGGTGTTTTGATTCTGTCCTTTTATGCCGTAATAGCTGGCTGGGCACTAAGCTATATTATTGAAATGGGTTCTGGTGCACTTCGTGGTGTTGACGGCAATTCAGCCGCCGCCGCATTTACCAATTTACTCAATGACCCCTCAAGATTGATATTTTGGCAGACGGTATTTTTAGTTCTCTGTGTTGCCGTAGTTATGGGTGGGGTTAAAAAAGGACTCGGAGTTGCCGTTGAGACATTAATGCCGTTGCTGTTCTTTATTTTGATTGGGCTACTGATCTTCAGTATGTTTGAGGGAAATTTTAGTGCAGCGGTTAAGTTCCTTTTTGATTTTAATTTTAATCAGCTGACTTGGCGTTCAGTGCTTGAAGCTATGGGGCAGGCATTTTTCACACTCAGTATTGGTATGGGTGCGATTATGGCCTACGGTGCTTACATGCCGCAAAAAACGAGTATTGGCAAAACCATTCTAGTGGTGGCATTTTTTGATAGTGCCGTGGCTATTATTTCTGGACTGATTATATTTTCTATTGTTTTTGCTACCCAGGGGATTGAGCCCAGCGCAGGTCCTGGCTTAATGTTTATCAGCCTGCCGGTAGCCTTTGGTACTATGCCGGGCGGACTATTAATTGGTGCTATCTTCTTTATTTTGGTTTCTATTGCAGCATGGAGTTCAGCTATTTCACTTCTCGAACCCTGTGTGGCATGGCTAGTTGAGGCGAAAAACATGAACCGATTTAAGGCCAATACAATTCTTGCGGTATTGGTGTGGACTCTTGGTTTAGGCACCGTATTTTCCTTTAATCTGTGGTCGGGTTATCAGGTGTTTGGTTTTACATTCTTTGATTTCTTAGATTTTTTAACAGCTAATATTATGCTGCCAATTTCTGGCTTATTGATCGCATTATTTGTTGGCTATGTGGTGGATAAGAAAATTATTGATTCAGAAATGTTAGGTATTCAGCCCAAGGTGGCGTTAATATGGCGCTTTGCTTTGCGTTACCTAGCCCCACTAGCAATTGGCGCTGTTTTTATAATGGGCTTTTACGATAAATTCTTTTAGGGGTGGCAGTGACAAAGGTCAGCAGGTCAGCATTGGTTCCATACTCAGCAGAGTCAATGTTCTGCCTAGTGAACGATGTGGCGAGCTATCCGCAATTTATGGATGGCTGTCAATCAGTTGAGATTATTGAGCACACAGAGCAACTCATGGTGGCTTCACTGTGTTTAAAAAAAGCCGGTATTGAGGTTAATCTAACCACAGAAAATCAATTAATACCGGGTGTAAGTATTGAAATGAGCTTGCAGGACGGACCCTTTAGTTCATTTATGGGGTTATGGAGGTTTAAGGCGCTTTCTGATTCAGCTTCAAAGTTGTCCCTTGATCTTGAGTTTGAATTTAAACGTCGAGGTCTAGGTAGCGTTGCTGCTGGAATGTTTTCTGGGGTTGCTAACAATCTTGTAGATTCCTTGTGCCGGCGAGCAGATGAAGTGTATAAATAGGAAAAAAAATGACAGCAAGTGAGATAAATATTATTGTTGAGGTAGCCTACGCGCTACCTGAAAAACAGGTGCTAAAAGAACTGACTGTGGCTGAGGGTACCACTGCCTTAGAGGCGGTTAAGCAGTCCGGCATATTGGCCTTGTTCCCGGACATAGATATCGAAAATACTAAGATGGGTATATTCTCTCAGGTATTGGGTACTAAGGGTCTAGAAGCGCCAGAGGGCTATGTTTTAAAGGCCAGAGATAGGGTAGAGCTTTATCGGGCCCTTATTGCTGACCCGAAAGAAGTGCGACGCCGCAGAGCTGAAGAAGCTAAGGCACAAAAAACCGACTAATTATTCTGCAGTTTGATCAGCATCGGTTAATTGAAAATCACCGGATACGCTTTTCAAGAGCTCTTTGTTATCAAAGCTAAGCTTGAGCTGACGCTCTGATCTTCTGCCCTCTGAGTCAACTCTACTGTAAAAATAATCCCAGCGTGAATTGTCAAAGGTATCGGTGGTTAGGGGGGTGCCCAAGATATATTGAACCTGAGACATAGTCATACCAATTTGTAATTTGCTAACCATTTCTTGGTTGACTATGTTACCTTGTTGAACAGTGACTTTGTGAATACTTGGAAACTGAATCCAGCTACAACTAGAAATTAATGATAAACAGAGTAAGATCAAGATAGAATATATACGCATTTGGGCTTCCATGAAGGTTCAAGTCACAAGATAATGGCTAAATGATAACATAGAGAAGGGTAAAGTATGTCTCCAGAAGATATGGAACTTAAAAAAGCGGGTTTGAAGGTAACACTACCCCGTATCAGAATTTTACAAATTTTAGAAAACTGTTCTGAGCGACATATGACCGCTGAAGATATCTATCAGTCTCTTCGAGATGCAGGTGAAGATGTGGGTATTGCCACCGTATACCGAGTGTTAACTCAGTTTGAGACTGCAGGATTGGTTGAAAGACACAATTTTGATTCTGGGCCAGCTGTCTATGAGCTTGATCGCGGCGAGCACCATGATCATATGGTATGCACTGAAACGGGCAAGGTTATTGAGTTTCATAACCACGAAATTGAAGAATTGCAGGAAAAAATTGCCGAGCAAAACGGCTATCAATTAGTGGGTCACAGCCTAGTGCTGTATGTAAAACCCAAAGATTAATCTTAAGCCAATTAATTTAAATATCTTAAAAGCCGTGTTCAGCGCTTGGAAATTCGCCGCTGTGAACCTCTTGTTTATAGGCTTTCAGTGCGTTTTGAATGTTAGATTCTTGCAGTAAATAATTCTTTGCAAATTTGGGTAGCTTAGCTGATATCCCTAACATATCTTGTAGCACCAGAACCTGAGCATCAGTGGCTGGTCCGGCCCCTATCCCAATAACCGGTATGTCCAAATTTTTCGCCAGTGACTCACCTAAGCTTGATGGGATGCATTCAACCACTAACAGATCGGCGCCAGCTTCCTCAAGCTGCTTCGCTTCATAAAGCATTTTATCAGCGGCCTCGGTGTTTTTCCCTTGAACTTTAAAGCCACTCAGCTTGTGAACTGATTGCGGAGTTAACCCGAGATGCCCACAGACTGGAATACCTCGTTCAGTCAATGCATGAACGGTTTCGGCAAGCCATTCGCCCCCTTCCAGTTTGACCATTTGCGCGCCGGCCTGCATAAGGATGGCTGCATTTTCTAAGGCTTGGGGAATAGTTGCGTAAGACATGAAAGGCATATCAGCTATGATTAGGGAGGCGCTAATGCCGCGATTAACATTGGCAGTATGGTAGGCCATTTCATCAATCGTTACGGGTAGGGTAGTCTCTTGACCCTGAATCACATTACCCAGAGAGTCACCCACCAATGTGACTTCAATTTCAGCCTCATCAATTAACTTTGCAAAACTATAATCATAGGCAGTGATAACGGCAAATTTTTTGCCCTCAGCTTTGATAGATTTTAGGCGCTCAATAGTTACATTTTTCATAATTTAATGGCTCAAAAATAAGTCGCAGGATCGATGAGTAAACTCTATTGTAGCATCTTAAAGAAAGGATGATTATTGAATAGGATGCGGGTTGTAATAATGCCGACCGGAATGACCGCGAAGGATATATTTCACAAGATTATAATAATCTGAGTTACCCTCGGCTAAATTAATTTCACTGGTATTTACAATAAGAAGAGGGCTATCTTCGTAATGGTAAAAAAACTGCGTATAAGCGTCATTAAGCTGTTCTAGGTACGATTGGTCTATACCGCGCTCAATTGGATTGCCGCGCTGCTGTACACGGTTTAAAAGGGTGCTAGTGGGCGCCTGAAGGCATATCACTAAGTCGGGTTGTGGCAGTTCTTCAATTACCCTGTCATACAGGGTTTGATAAAGACGATATTCGTCATCATCCAGAGTAATTTGAGCAAATAAGGGATCCTTTTCAATTAAAAAGTCTGACACCTGACCCTCATGAAAGAGCTCGCCCTGCTTTAATGCTTGAAGTTTTTGAATTCTTTGGAACAGAAAAGACAGTTGAGTCGGTAGAGCATTAGCGCGTTTATTCTGATAGAAGCGCTCTAAAAACGGATTTTCGTGGGCGTCTTCAAGCATTGTTTTGCAATTAAATGTTTCAGCAAGACGCTTGGCTAATGTAGTTTTACCAACGCCAATCGGACCTTCCACTGCTATATAGTGAGGAATAGTAATATTGGCGGCCTCAGTTTCTAGGCCTAATTCATTAAGAAATGCGACTTCCACTCAAATATTCTCCAGTGACTGGGCTTAGAAAACGTTTAGTCATGTAACTTTACGATACCTTGCATTGAACAGTTTGCCAATAGACTAGAAATATTTCCACGCTTAGGGATAACTAAATTGGGGTCTAAATCATTGAGTGGTGCTAGAACGAAAGCGCGCTCATGGGCACGTGGATGGGGCAGGATTAGTTGTTCTGAGTTTTCAATCAGCTGATCAAAAACCAATATATCTAAATCCAGTGTTCTAGCGCCCCAGCGCTCCTTTCTTACTCGGCCTTGCTGATTTTCAATACTTTGTAGCGCTAGTAATAATTGATGGGCGCTAAGACTTGTTTCGATCTTGATGGCAGCGTTGATATAGTCGGGCTGATCGCCAGGACCTATGGCCTGAGTCTGGTAAAAGGGAGAGGTTCTAAGTAAGTTAATGGTGGTTTGATTATCGATACTTTGAATAGCATTTAAGAGTTGTTGTTTTGGGCTTTCAAAAATACCGTTGCGATCATTTCCCAGGTTACTGCCTAGGCCGACAAATGCCACATGCATTAGTCTGACTGCCTTGGTCGCCGTCTGGGTCTTCGCCCTTTTGATTGCCCAGCATTTAATTTTTGTACCATCTGTTGACGTGTTTCCTCATCGACATCTTGGTACTTTGTCCACCAGTCGCCAAGGCCGTCGAGTTGCTCTCCTGTTTGTTCGCGAAGAAGAACGAAATCATAGGCCGCACGGAATCGAGGCTGTTCCATTAGTCGTTTGGCTCGATTGCCACCGCGTTTTGAAAGAGTTAGCTGCATTGCCCAAATTTCTCGCATCGCCAGGGTAAAGCGTTTTGGAATGGCAGTGATGGGAATTTGATTGCTAATGACCTCACTGGCTGCTTTGTTAATTGCAGTAGTAGCGGGCTGGCCATGGTTTTGAAGTTCTTGAGCTGTTTTCTGCACAGCTGGCCAGAGCATGGCAGCATAAATAAAAGCTGGTGTTACACGCTGCTTGTTTTGTATACGCAGATCAGTATTGGTTAGCGCCTGCTTGACCATTGCCAAAGCCGTTGGATGCCCCTGCTCTATAAGACGATTAGTTTGGGGCACAAGATGGGCGAACAGCTTGTATTCGAGAAGTCTTTCAAATACGTCTAAACCATAGCCACTCATAAACAGTTTAAGTGTCTCATCAAACATTCTCGGCGATGAGACATGCTTGAGCTTAGACCCTAATTTAACCATCGGCTTTGAGCTTTTAGGGTCAATGTCAAAGCCTAACTTGCCGGCAAATCTAGCCACACGAAGCATTCTGACGGGGTCTTCGCTGTACCTTATCGATGGCGTACCAATAATGCGAATAGTCCGTGATTCAAGATCATCTAAACCATCACAGTAGTCATGCAGGCAGTTCTTCTCAGTATCATAGTAAAGCGCATTGATAGTTAGATCGCGTCTTGTTGCATCATCAACCAGAGAACCAAATTTATTATCTCTTGTGAGTAAGCCACTTTCAGTCTGTTGCACTAGGTTAGTATGTTCTGTGTCGTTAGATCTAAACGTAGTAACTTCGATAATATCTCGACCAAATTGAACATGCACAATTTGAAAGCGCCGGCCAATAATTCTTGAACGTCGAAATAGTCGTTTAACTTGCTGGGGTGTTGCATTGGTGGCTATATCAAAATCTTTTGGTTTTAAGCCAAGAAGGATGTCGCGAACGCAACCCCCAACCACGTAGGCTTCAAAATTTCTGCTTTGAAGTACACGCACAACTTCACGAGCATTTTTACATATATCCGCGGGATCGAGACTATGCTCATTTGATGTCAGGACGCACTGGTCGTCTGTCGCTTTTCGCGATGATGATCGATTAAAAAAATGGGTTAGACGTTTAAGCACATTAATAGCCGTTGTGTACAAAACGAATAGTTTAACAGAGCAAATCCAGCACTGTTAGGATTATTATCATGGAAAAATTATTACTGATAAAAGTGGGAGTTTTTTGAGCAGAAAATAAAAAAGGGTTGCCTCTCGGCAGCCCCCCTCAATTGTTCGTCAGCAAATGCTTTAGAACACTTTGCAATCCATCCGGTTTTTATTGTTATTTATTTTTATTATTATTGAAGTCTCCCTCAACTGGTATCTATCTAACCAAAATTAGTTTGTGGTAACAACTAGGATAAATGCCAGTTAACGCAAAAATAGCCCAAAACACCTCAAAATGTTACTTTTTGTAACAATTAATGCGGTAAAAGAGCCTTTTTTTGAGGTGATTACTTCTGTTTATCAAGCTTTAATTTGATTCTACGTTGCCATAATGACTTGCGACTGATCCCCAAATTTTTGGCCAGAGCCGTTTCAGACATATGCTCCTGATTTTGAGTAACAAAGCGAATAAAGTAATCCTCTAAGGATAAATTGGGTAGGTCTTTTTGCCTGTCAGTGCTCGTTTTTTGCGATTTATTTTTTTGGGGTAGACTGAGCGAAGGGGTATCAATAATACCCTCAGAATTGGTAAAAATAAGCGCCTGATGAATAGACTCTTTGAGCTGAATGACATTTCCAGGCCAGTCGCAGGCATTTAAGGCTTTGATAGCATTGCCTGTTAGGCTGATATCACGTTGTATTTTTTTTGCGTATTGGCTTAAAAAATGTCTGGCCAGCAATGAGATATCTGATTTCCGTTCTCTTAATGGAGGGACATTGATCGTAATGCTACTGAGTTTATATAAGAGATCTTCGCGAAATGAATTTAGTGCTGTCGCGGTGGTTAGATCTTTTTCTGTAGAGGCAATTATGCGTATTTTTTTGTTACTAAGACTCAAGGCAACCATTTTTTGAAGTGACGGATCCAGTTCACAGATATTGTGAAAATAAAGTGTTTTCTGGTTGTCCGTATCAAGTTCTTTATTGAGCTGCTGTCGGGTTACCGACGCGCAATCTATCATTATGAGTGGGAAGCAAGAAAATGGGCTGGTTTGATGTATCTCTCTGACTATTTTGCGTTTCCCTGAACCAGGTTCTCCGATAATTAGTATTGGCGTAACACGTTTTGCCATCTGTTTTATTTTACCGGCTATTTTTATAATTTGAGGACTATTGCCTATTAGCGGAATAGGGTTGTTTGTCTGGAGTATTTTGCTAATGACCTGCTGCAGTAACTCAAACTCCATCGGCTGAGCTAAATAATCTGCCGCTCCTCTTTGAATGACTTCAATGGCCTGTCTTAGATCAGGATTATGAGATAGGAATACCACGGATTTTTTGGCGCAGCGATTTATTATTGTGTTGGTGTTAATTTTTGGTATATCAATATCACAGAGAACAGCATCAAAAGTCGTGGTATTAAAAGCTTCAAGTGCCAATTTGTTAGAGTTAACCTGAGTAACATCTAACTTAAGTTTCTTGAATAGGCTAAGCAAAGCTTTCTCATTGAAAAGCTGTTCAGTGATGATTAATATTTTTGATGTTGATGCCATGGGCTAAGCATAACGCAAATAAATCCTAATGGGAGAAAGAAACCTAGAGATTTGCGGGTGCAGCAATACCGATTTCAAGAGGAGGAATACTGGAGAGATCCCAGTGGGCAGTTGCCCAGGTTAAAATTTCCCCAGTTGATGACTGGCGGAGTTCTATGGGTGGGTTTTGTTTAAGCCAGTCCAGCGCTAACCATAGCTGTTCCGATTCATGGCCAACGCTGAGTGCTTTGGCAAAATGCTGTTTGCTGAGTTTTTGTCCCAGTGAATTTAGCGCAAGGGGTATATGCAAATAGTTGGGGGTTGGATAATTAAGGCATTTTTGTAACAAAATCTGTCTTGGGGTTGAGTCTAAAAGATCAAATCCCCGTACAATTTCAGTTATTCCCTGATGATAATCATCAACCACTACCGCCAATTGATATGAAATTAAGCCATCACGCCTTAGCACCACAAAGTCACCTACATCGCTGTTAAGCAACTGATGAAATTCACCCATAACACTGTCAGTAAAGCCAAGTTTATCGCAATTATGGCCAATAGCTTGCATGCCTCTATTGATTGAAAAGCGACAGGAGGCATCTATTGTGGAAAGATTTTTTTGACTGCACTTGCCGTCGTAAATTCCGCTTAACTCTGAAATTCGCTGTCGGGTACAGGTGCAGTTATAAACAAGATTTTTGAGTCTTAGGCTTTGTAAAACGTCATGATACTGATCGATCTGGTCACTTTGATAGACAACCGAATCATCCCAAGCAAGACCATGCTGCTCTAGCTGTTTAAGAATACCACTGGCAGAGCCTTGAATTTCACGAGGTGGGTCAAGGTCTTCAATTCTTACCAGCCACTTTCCTTGATTTTTTTTGGCCTGTAGATAACTAGCGACTGCCGCTAGAAGTGAGCCAAAGTGAAGCGGACCTGTGGGGGAGGGGGCAAAACGACCAACGTAGGAATTTAGCATCTAAAGATTGCTATTTAAGCGAAGCAATAGAGCTGTCGGCAATTTAGCCGCCAGTTATTTGCTTTTCCTTGATTTCATCAAGTGTTTTGCAATCAATACAAAGATCGGCCGTAGGTCTTGCTTCTAATCTTCGAATACCGACTTCTACGCCACATTGATCACAGAATCCGTAATCGTCCTCTTCAACACGAACTAGTGTTTTATCAATTTTCTTGATGAGCTTGCGCTCGCGGTCTCGGGTGCGTAATTCAAGGCTAAATTCTTCTTCTTGAGTAGCACGATCAGCAGGGTCAGGGAAGTTCGCCGCTTCATCTTTCATATGATTAACGGTGCGGTCAACTTCTTCCATAAGTTCTCTGCGCCATGCATTCAAGATTAATTTGAAATGCGCACGCTGAAGATCGTTCATATACTCCTCATTAGCCTTTGGCTGATAAGGGGCTATGCCGTGAAGCGTCACTGAACTCGGAGCTTTGGAAGCCTTAGTTGAAGTGCTTACCGCTGTTTTTTTCTTTGCTGTTGCCATGCTTTATGCCCAAAATTTAATAAGCTTAAAAAGTAAAGCAGGGGGTTATAGAGAATTTATAACAATTTATCAAGATAAATTTTACCCTTTTTACTTTGTTTTGGTATCAAGTCTCTAGTAGATTAAGATTCTGTCTAAAAATATAGCACATATTCGGCAATGAATATTTGCTGTAAATGTGAACTGTATTGCATAGGAAAAAACCGTTGAAAATCAATCCCGAGCTTTATCCAGCGAAATTTGTGAAAAGATATAAACGCTTTTTTAGTGATGTTATCACCGAGCAGGGTGATGCCTTAACTTTGCATTGCCCTAATACTGGATCCATGAAAAATTGTTTAGTAGCTGAATCTGCCTGTTGGTATTCGCTTTCCAATAACCCAAAAAGAAAACTTCCAGGAACATTGGAATTAGTGACAACGGAGTTTGGCAATCTCGCCGGCATCAATACGCATAGAGCCAATCATCTGGTCAAAGAGGCTATTTTAGAGAATAAAATCTCGCAACTAACCGGATATGAGAACCTTCGTACGGAGGTTAAATACGGTAAAGAAAATAGTCGCATTGACTTACTACTTGAAGATGCCGATAAAGGTCTTTGTTATGTTGAAGTAAAAAATGTCACCCTAGAGGGCCCGGATGGGTTGGTGATGTTTCCCGATGCCGTAACTAGCCGAGGAGCAAAACATCTTCGAGAGCTTATTGATGTGATTGATCAGGGTCATAGAGCCGTGCTTTTTTTCTGCGTTCAGGTGAACAATGCTCTAAAAATGGAAGTGGCCAGTGAGGTTGACCCGCTATATGCCAAAACCCTAGCTGAAGCCATAGCTGTTGGGGTTGAGGTTATTGCATGGCGAGCCAATTTAAGCGCACATGAAATAGTCTTAAGCCAAGCTATTCCTTGTCTTCAAGATCTGCCAGTGCCTGAGCGCGCAGACTAACTGGTGCAGGGGGTAGCTCTTGACCTGCGCTGATCGTAAAATCCTGTCCACTTTGATGTAAATCTATGGCTTGCAGGTGGTCACCACTGCAGGGCCCTAAAACACAGAGCCCTGAATCAATCTCAAATAGTGCGCCATGAAATGCACATTGAATAGTCTGCTGGTCAATGCTTAAAAATTGATTGGGTGACCAATTGAGTGGGCTACCTCTATGGGGACATATATTCCAATAGGCATAAATAGCATCAGCCTTTCTCACCGCAAAAAGTGGCCTGTCTTGAATAACCATTTCAATTGAATGCCCCTCTTCAATATCATTGAGAGAGCAGAGCGGTATTTCATTTTCAAGGCAAGCACTAGCTACCATAGTTGGGTCTTCCCATAGGGTAATACTTTTATAGCCTCCATCTTGAAGTTAAACAATTAAAAGTCAATGTTTGGCGGCCAATCTTTAGGGCAAAAGTGTTCATTGTTTGCCCCCTATAAAGATATAAGGTAAGTTGAGGTTTTTCGATCATTACGAGATCTGTTATTTATGACTGTTGATATTGTGACTGGTTCAACCAGCGATCATCTAGTGGCCCTTGAGCAGGCCGTTGATCACAGGGTTGAGCAGTATATTCACAGGCAGATAGTAGAGCCGCTGTTAGATTTACAGCAGGCCGCGACTGAAGCGGGCTTTGATTTAAAAATCTGTAGTGCCTTTAGATCTTTTGAACGGCAATTAATTATATGGAATGGCAAGGCTTCGGGCTCAAGAGCGGTAATGGATGAGTTGGGTCAGCCCATGGATATAGCATCATTAGGTGCATGGCAAAAAATTCAGGCAATTATGCGTTGGTCCGCATTACCTGGTGCCTCAAGACATCATTGGGGTACTGATTTTGATATCTATGATGCAAAGGCAATGCCTGAAGGCTATCAAATAAAGCTAACCCCCGATGAGGTGCAGGGGAAGGGTCTATTTACACCTATGCATGATTGGCTTGATCAATATATACAGGCAGGACATACCGCTTTTTATCGCCCCTATGAGTTTGATACTGGCGGTATTGCGCCAGAGCGCTGGCATCTTAGTTATCGCCCGCTAGCAGATCAATATGCAGCACTGCAGACGGTTGATGTGATTGCCCAAAGACTGCAACAATCAAAAATACTATTACTTGATACAGTGATTGAAAATTTGGATGAGATTTACAATCGTTATATCCTTGTGAACTAATTGCCTGATTATGGAAAACTTTAAAATATGAAATCAACTGACCCAATATGGGATCATATGATCGCTGAAGCCAAGCAACTGGCTGTGGCTGAACCAATGCTGGCGGATTACTTTAAGAGTGCAATTTTGCAGCATCAAGATTTAGAGTCTGCAGTGAGTCATATTCTTGCAGAGAGCTTTGTTGATTCTCCATTAGCTGTCCATGATGCTAAATCAGTAATTACTGAAGCCTTTAATTCTGATTTAACCATTGCTCAGTCAATTAGGCGTGATATAGAAGCCGCCTACGAGCGCGATGCTGCCTGCCAGCAATATTTAATGCCTCTAATTTACTTTAAAGGATTTCAGGCTCTGCAATTATACAGAGTGGCTCATTGGCTATGGCTAAATGAGAGAGTGGCTTTGGCATTATTTTTTCAAAATAGTATTTCAGAACGCTTTACTGTGGATATTCACCCAGCGGCCAAGTTAGGCAGCGGCATTATGATTGATCATGCCACTGGCTTGGTGATCGGTGAGACGGCAGTGGTAGGTGATGATGTCTCGATTTTGCATTCTGTGACCCTAGGCGGCAGTGGATGCCAACAGGGTGATCGGCATCCAAAAATTGGCAACGGAGTATTACTTGCGGCAGGCGCCAAAGTTCTTGGCAATATTACTGTGGGTGATGGTGTAAAGGTGGGTGCGGGGAGTTTGGTTCTTGAATCGGTTCCCGGTCATGTCACTGTGGCGGGGGTGCCGGCTAAGATTGTGGGTGCTCCGGCTGAAGAAAATCCGGCATTAGAAATGGATCATTTTATCGAGTAGGGGCATTGTCTTTATGTTGCATAAAGTTCTTGCGGTATTAAATCGACGAACAAGAGTTGCCGGGAAAAACTCATGGCAAGGTCTTAAAGATGCCTTTGCAAATGAAGAAGCTTTTAAAGTCCAATCTATCCTATGTTTGATCTTAATTCCCTTGGCACTAGTCATTGCCGAAAATTATTTACAGTTACTTCTTCTTCTCTGTTCACTTTTTTTGGTGCTAATTGTCGAGCTTCTCAATACCAGTATTGAAATGGTTGTAGATCGAATTGGTACAGAGTTTCACAAGCTTTCAGGACGAGCAAAAGATATCGGATCTGCGGCAGTCTGCCTGTCTATGGTGGTATTTATACTGGTTTGGTCAACGGTAATCGCGCAGAATTTCGGTGTTTTAGATTATTAATCTAAGCAGATACCAATCAAATAACCCAGTTGCTGACGCAGAACCTGAAGCCGACTTTCTGAAAAGCCCTCTAAAATAAATTGATCCTTATCATAGCTTTGAAAGCGCGCGATAGAGGATAATTCATCAATACTAAATTGACTGCAATGCAAAACAATAAGCCCTTCTTGGACATGTGATGCAAGAGCCATATTTTGCTTTTTGAGGGCAATAATCGACTGTTCGTACCAGAATTGAGGGGTTGTACCAATATCGTCACTGCTGATAATCCAGTTGATTTCTAATTCAATACCAGATTTTTTAGACAGCTGTTCAACCAGTTGCTGTAGGCTATAAACGGCCATCAAACAGACGAGCAAATGTTGTTTAGAGCAATGGGTAGACCGAATAGCAAAACAAAAGCTATCCTCAGTGCCCTCAATTCGCTCGCCACCATAAAGCTGCAGTGTGCGCAGAATACAGTAGTCCAATTTTTCTAATAGCTGATCTAAGTTGTCTCTATTTAATTGCGCGAGAAGTCGTTGATTATTTTTTATATTGCCACTGACTAGAGAATAAAAGTATTTATTGTTGGGAGCTAATGAGGAATCTCCAGAGGTGGAAAGCAAGGGTTGTATTTTGGTTTCCAGTGCAGAGATTTCGTCCGCTAAGGGTTCGGTTTTTCCTGGTAGTCGCTCGCTCAGACGCTCAATTCGGGCTGTTATTTGATCAACAAATCGATAGCAACCATAGGTGCAAAGCACAGTGAAGGCTAACCAGAGTAATAACCAATTAATAAATATCCGGTGATATTGCGCCATAATTGGCTGGCTATTAACTTCTACAGAGATAATTCCAGCTTGGGTATTTTGAAACTCAATAGTCTGTTTAAAGGTTTTGGTTTCAGTGATTTTGAGTAAGCTACTGGCACTTTGAGCAATCAGCTGACCCTCAATATCCATTAAGCTGGCACTAATTACTCGTTCATCTTCTGTAGCTCTTTGAAGAGATACTTGCTGACTGATAGTGTCATTGCTTAGAAGGGGTGTTAGGATTGCTTCATGCAGCTGAGCAAGGCTCGAAAATCCCTTGTCATCAATTGCTTGCTTTGCCAGTTGGTCGGTTTGTGCAAACAGCAGCAACCAGCTTACAAGGCCAAAAAGAAGGCATGTAAAAAGAACAGTAGCGGATATTTTCTTTGGCATCGTAAATTGTCGACGCATGGATTGCCTTTTTTTTGCAGTTATTTTTACACATATTCTATCCTATTCTCACAGCTTTTATATAATGTCTGATAGAGAATTACTATTTGGAATCAGTTTTGAAAGATATTCTATTAATAAATGTATTTGGTGAAGACAAACCTGGGGTCACAAGTGCGGTGACCAGTCTCTTGTCTAACTTTGATGTAACTATTCTAGATATAGGCCAAGCGGTCATCCATGACCAATTAAATTTAGGTCTTCTAGCCGCAATTCCAGGTGAAGCAAACTCAGATGATTTAATGGCTCAGGTGCAGGCATGTACCACTGAATTAAATATGCGTGTGAAATTTTTGCCCATTTCAGAGCAGCGTTATCAGCAATGGGTTGAGCAGCAGGGTAAGCCCCGCCATATAGTGACCCTTTTAGCGAGAAAAATTGAAGCGCAGCATTTAGCGGCGCTAACTGCTGTTGTTTCAAGGTACCAGCTTAATATAGATAAGATGGTCAGGCTTTCAGGCCGCATTGATTTGCATGAAACTGAAGAGCTCGGAAGAGCCTGTGTTGAGTTTTCAGTCCGCGGTGAAGCCTCAAATCCGCAAGCATTTAAAAAATCATTACTCGAGCTAGCCCATCAGTACGATATTGATATCGCCTTTCAAGAAGACAATATTTTCAGACGTAACCGCCGATTGGTTGTATTCGATATGGATTCAACTCTAATAGATGCAGAAGTTATTGACGAATTAGCAATTGAAGCTGGCGTGGGTCAGCAGGTGGCTGAAATCACCGAAGCGGCAATGCAGGGTAAGCTTGATTTTAAACAGAGTTTTGAGCAGCGCTTGGCTCTGTTAGAGGGTTTAGATGCATCGGTTTTGCAAAAAATTGCACAGCGTTTGCAACTTAATGAGGGCGCCGAACATCTTATCTCCACATTGAAAAAACTGGGCTATAAGACTGCGATTGTGTCCGGTGGGTTTAGTTTTTTTGGCGAGTATCTCCAAGAAATTTTGGGTGTGGACTATGTCTATGCCAATCAATTAGATATTGAAAATGGAAAGGTAACCGGCCGAGTTAAGGGTGATATTATTGACGGTCAACGCAAGGCTGATCTATTGCGAGAGCTTGCTATGCGCGATGGCCTAATGTTGGAGCAGGTTATTGCCGTGGGTGATGGCGCCAATGATTTACCCATGCTAGATATTGCAGGGCTAGGCATCGCATTTAGAGCGAAACCTCTGGTGGAAGCGTCCGCAAAACAGGCGATATCCAGCTTAGGCTTGGATGGTATTCTTTATCTTCTGGGGTATTCAGACAAAGATACCGGTATTTTGGGTTAATCATTTATTGCTCCCTGCCTATAGTTTGCAGGGGGTGTGACTTTAATTAGTTAAAAGTTTTGATACATCGGGTATCATAGTTTTTTTAGCATTAATTGAGAGCAAGTTACCATGGGAAATTACTCTACCAACGAATTTCGGTCCGGTCTAAAAGTGATGTTAGACGGAGATCCCTGTTCGATTTTAGATAACGAATTTGTAAAACCCGGTAAGGGTCAGGCGTTTAATCGTGTAAAACTACGCAATTTAAAAACCGGTAGAGTGTTGGAGAAGACCTTTAAGTCAGGCGAATCCGTTGAAGGTGCTGATGTGCTAGATATGGATATGCAATATCTCTATGAAGATGGTGATTTTTGGTACTTTATGGAGCCCGATACCTTTGAGCAACATCAGGCCACTGAAACTGCGGTTGGTGATGCCAAGCTTTGGTTGAAGGAGCAGGATACCTGTATGGTCACTCTGTATAACGGCTCGCCACTTTCAGTGACACCGCCTATTCATGTTGAATTAGAAATTGTTGAAACAGACCCAGGTCTTCGCGGAGATACCGCACAGGGCGGTAGCAAGCCGGCGAGACTAGTCACTGGAGCAACGGTTAAAGTCCCCTTATTTTTAGATCAGGGTGATGTGATTAAGGTCGATACCCGCACCGCCGAATATCAGGGTCGTGCCAAGGATTGATCGTTTACAGGCTTAGACTGAGGACTACCCCATAGATAATTGGCAACCCAGTGCAAAGCCTTTGATGCTGCAAATGCGGGCAAATCTGCTCGCATTTTTTCGCGCTTACTTTGCCGAGCAGTCAGTGATGGAAGTTGATCCGCCATTATTGGCAACAACCTCAGTGACTGACATCAATATTGAAAGTATTGGTGCGCAGGCTATGGGTCAGTCTTGCTTTCTTCAAACTTCCCCAGAATTTTTTATGAAACGATTGCTAGTATCAGGTGCTGGTGATATTTATAGCCTGGGGAAGGTATTTAGAGAGGCTGAGCAGGGTTCACGTCACAACCCAGAATTTACCCTATTAGAATGGTACCGTCTTGACTGGGACGAATTTCAGCTGATATCCGAAGTTGAAAACCTTGTTATCGGTGCCTATCAATCTATTCAAAATATAGAGATTCCAGTGAGTCGAATAAATTATGGGGACTGTTTCGAGCAGACACTGGGTATTGATCCTCATAAGGCAAAATTAAGCATACTGCAGTCCTTAGTCGAAGAAAAAGGCTACCCGCAATGGGGCAGTGAAACCCGTGCTAACTGTCTAGATTTGTTGTTTACTGAGTTTGTTGAGCCCAAATTATCAAAAGGTTTAGTTACTGTGCATGATTACCCCGCCTGTCAGGCGGCGCTTGCTCAAACTTATAAGGATGCCAAGGGTCGCCTGGTGAGTCGCCGATTTGAGAGCTTTCTGAATGGATTAGAGCTAGCAAATGGTTATTTTGAGCTGACAGATGCAGAGCAACAGTCGCAGCGGTTTCAACATGATGTTAAACAAAGGCAGCAGGCTAATAAACCAGTTATGAGTATTGATGCCAAGCTAGATCAAGCAATGCGACAGGGGCTGCCAAGTTGTAGCGGCGTTGCCTTGGGTGTAGATCGGCTGTTAATGCAGCTATCACAGGCTCAATCGATCAATGAGGTTTTGGCATTCCCTTGGGACCGTTGCTAGCAGAATTTAAGATTTAAAATAGTGGTTCATAACCTTTGAAGGTTTATCAACATCGGCTTTGCCCACCACCTCTGCAGGAACGCCAGCGATAATCGAATGTGCAGGTACTGATTTCAAAACCACACTGGATGCGGCGACCATTGAGCCCTCAGCCACTTCAATATTTCCCAAAACCTTTGCGCCTGGCCCTAGTAAAACATTCTTTCTGATTTTAGGATGACGATCACCGCTTTCTTTTCCAGTACCGCCAAGGGTTACTGATTGCATAATTGAAACTGAATCTTCAACCACAGCGGTTTCTCCTATAACTAGGCCGGTGGCATGATCAATCAAGATACCAGAACCAATTTTGGCTGCTGGATGAATATCCACAGCAAAATGAGTAGAGATACTATGCTGTAACATCAGGGCTAAGGATTGATTGCCTCTATTCCATAGCTGATGAGTTACTCTGTAGGCCTGCAATGCAAGAAAACCTTTGAAGTAAAGAAAGGGAGTACTGTAAACAGAGCATGCTGAATCTCTATCTACTGTGGCCTGAATATCACGAGATGCAGCATACAGAACCTGTTCACTGGTAAATATCTCATTGAATAATGGCAGTAAGGTGGCAAAGGGTATGGCTTGATTCGATAGCTTTGACGCTAGATGGAAGCCTAATGACTCACCCATATTGTTGTGATCAAGTACGGTTGTCTGTAAAAAATTCGCCAGCATGGACTCATCCTTAATGACAACAGCGACCTCATCAACAATTTTGTGCCACACAAAGGCAATCGATTCCTGTTTATTCACTACATTCTCAGTGGTTAATTTATCTATTGGGTTATATTTTGATCGAGCTTGACTGATTATGCCAGCTTGTTTTTGCAATACACCATAAATCCACTGATTTTGCACCTGCTTCTACAAGACATTTACTCAGGGCATTAGCTGTGGCGCCCGTGGTAGTAATGTCGTCAACAATCGCTAGTGATTTCCCTTCAATTAATTCTGAATTTCGAACAGCAAAGGTATGGGATAAAAGCTTTAATCGCTGTGCGCGGTTTTGAGTTTTTTGTGGCTTACCCAGTTGCGTGCGATAGCAAATACCCTGATGTAAATGAGTCATGCTCAGCTCAGAGCAAAGACGGTGAGCAATTAACGCGCTTTGATTAAATCCCCGTCGCAGAATCTTGAGGGGATGGGCCGGTATTGGAATAACTATGCTAGGCAATGTCTGCGCTCTATAGGCTCGCTTTAAACGTTTTGCTAATAACGCACTTAACTTTTTAGTCTCAGGGGCATGGAGTGTTTGCTTGATATTTTTTAGCGCGGTGGAAATAGGATATTGATAGTCGCAAAGCGCAATGCAACGACTGAAATAGGGTGGATTTTTTTGGCAATTAGGGCAGGTACTTGATTGGGGGAGTGGTTCGGAGCAGCGGACACAGGCTTGATCTATGTAAGGTAAGCTTGTTTCACAGTTGAGGCAATACAGTTCCTGCGCTAGCAAGAGTGGCTCGAGACAGAGAGAGCAACGACTCGGTAAAAACTGATGTTTAAGTTTTTTTAACGCAATCTTAAAAAATAATTGGCTGTTAAATGATACCGACATCCTGTCTTTGTATCTCCCTTTGAAGCAAGGTTTTAAATCACCTTGCTGGTTGGATCCTCATCTTCCTCATCAACTGCCTCAGGATCTACCTCTGGACGGTCAGGTGAGGCTTTTTTAGCTTCATTTTCACTGAGACCATAGTCTTCGCTTAAAATGCCACCAGGTACCTTAGGCGCGTAATCTCTGGGTGGTTGAACATCTTCAGGATTAATTAAAGGCTTGCCGTCTTCATCGGTTAAATTTAGATCCGAGCCGCCGGATTTGAGGAGTTGGCGTCCAATTTCTGGGCTTGCCAATCTAATTGCGCTCGTAGCTAAGTGCTCGTGAATTTGGCGATAACTTTGTGACATGCTCGTAGTGAGATGAGACACCTTCAAAAAATGTTCGGTGACTTCTTGCTGATATCTTTTAAGCTGACGTTCAGATTGCGCCAGTTTTTTTTCTAAATCCTGGACTGAATGGTCGCCCGCTTGATTCTTGCGTGCAAAGAGATGGCCTATGCCTGCCCCAATAAGAAAGAATGTCGCTGCTGTAATAATAATTGTTAACGTACTCATACTGCCCTCTAAAATACTTATCACTGAACATATTGCTGCTCAATATTGTACCCCAATATAGAGACTTATAGGCTAATTTGCCAGTGCAAAGAGTATTCTATAGCGTATTTTAAGGCGCAAATTAATCTTATTGCGGGTTGTTTTGCAGATCATGGATAGGTAGAGTGCAGTTTGTCTAATTTTTTTCCAATTCAATGACAACTCCAAAACAGCGCTACGGTTCAGATTTAAAACGCGAGGGCTTCGTTGCAGACAAGGCTCAGAAGCTGGCTGTGGATCATCTAGATACATTGTATTTTCGGTTGGTGGCTGCCTATAACCACAGGCGAGACACAAGCTTCGCCAGTAAAATGAAGCGCATCATAAAGCGCAAAAAAAATAATCCGGTACTCGGGCTTTATTTATGGGGCGGCGTGGGTCGCGGCAAAACCTATCTGATGGATAATTTTTTTGAAAGCCTGCCCTTTGAATCAAAGTTGCGTATTCATTTCCATCGTTTTATGCGCAGAGTTCATGCAGAGCTAGGTGAATTTAAAGGGCATGCCAATCCCTTAGAAAAAGTAGCAGATAAAATTGCCAGTGAAACGCTGGTGATCTGTTTTGATGAATTCTTTGTCAGTGATATCACTGATGCAATGTTATTGGGAACATTATTTGAGGCTTTATTTGCTCGGGGTGTTTGCCTTGTTGCAACCTCAAATGTAGAGCCTAATAAGTTGTATAAAAATGGCTTACAACGGCAACGCTTCCTTCCCGCTATTGAGTTAATTAACAGCCGCTGCCAGGTGATTAATGTGGATGGTGGCACTGATTACCGTTTGCGAACCCTGACTAGCAACTCGTTATATCATCAGCCGCTAACTGATGAGAGTCGCAATGCAATTGAAGGTATTTTTCATTCTTTGGTGGCAGATAAAAGTACTTTAATAGAGTATTCAGAGGTCGCTATTGCGGGCAGAGATATTCCTGTGATCGCAAAAAGCTCAGATGTTATTTGGTTTGATTTCAAAGCTATCTGTGAGGGTCCTCGCAGTCAGAATGATTACATTGATCTTTCTTGCGAATATCATGCCGTGGTTATTTCTAATATCCCAACCCTAAATAAAGAAAAAGACGATGCGACACGTCGATTTATTAATTTGGTGGATGAGTTTTATGATCGCAACGTAAATTTAGTGATCTCGGCAGACCAGCCTATAGAAACTCTTTATCAGGGGTCTAAATTGGTATTTGAGTTTGAACGTACAAAAAGTCGACTTATAGAGATGCAAACTTCGGAATTTCTCTCTCGAGCGCACCGCTCCGAGTAGTTTGCGAGTATTTTATTGCGGTTTAAATCTGCCTAAAGGGCAGGAAATAAAAGGTAATTTCGAAACATATGTAAAAAAATTGATTTTTAGGTCAATCAGTACTTGTAATAGCGCACTATGCTCTTTACAATTCGCCCCCTTTTTTGGGATAGCCCAAGTTCAGGCAGGAACTAATGAAAACGTATAGTGCAAAAGCAGAATCAGTAGAACGCGATTGGTACATTGTTGATGCGGCCGATAAGACTCTTGGCCGTTTAGCGACCGAAGTTGCGTCTAGGTTGCGTGGCAAACATAAGCCAGAATACACCCCACATGTTGATACTGGCGATTACATCGTTATTATCAATGCAGAGAAAGTGACGGTAACTGGTAACAAAGCCACCAAGAAAATTTATTACTCTCACACTGGATATCCTGGTGGAATCAAGGATATTACTTTTGAAAAGTTGATGGAGAAAGCACCAGAGCGTGCACTTCAGTCAGCGGTCAAAGGTATGTTACCTAAGGGTCCATTAGGACGTGAGATGTTCAGAAAGCTAAAGATCTATGTTGGCTCAGAGCACCCACATGCGGCACAACAGCCACAGACACTAGAACTGTAACGGAAAGAAATCATGGCAGATACTCAATATTACGGCACTGGCCGACGTAAAACATCAGCGGCACGTGTATTTTTGAAAAGCGGCAAGGGTGAGATTCAAGTTAACAATCTTTCTTTGGATAAATACTTTGGTCGTGAAGTTGCAAGAATGATTGTACGTCAACCATTTGACGTAGTTGATCTTGCTGATAAATTCGACGTTAAAATCTCAGTTGCCGGTGGTGGTAACTTTGGACAAGCCGGTGCAATCCGTCATGGTATTGCTAGAGCTTTGGTAGAATATGACGAAGGTCTTCGTTCTCCATTGCGTAAAGCTGGATTCTTGACCCGAGATGCTCGTCAAGTTGAGCGTAAAAAAGTTGGTTTGCACAAGGCGAGAAAACGTCCACAGTTCTCCAAACGTTAATTTTTA